>CAVDJG010000134.1:0-5807 GCA_963609005.1 Acidaminococcaceae bacterium | reverse complement strand
TTGCGTTTACCCAGGGTTACGTCGGTCGCTCTGCTCCCTCCTCACCCTGGGCTATGATTGTTGCGCCCTTGCAGGGCTTTGTGCTCAACAATTCACGCAAACGCGCATTTATGCGGTTGAATTTTGAACACCATACTATACAGTGACAACAGACAACGAACCATACAAAGGATAAAGACAAGCCCGTTGTCTCCCTAAAAGCATGTAAAAACTGCCTTTCAATGTCTTACAGTGTCAGGAGTTTTTTTACCGGACACCAATATTTGAAAATGTTGTTGTTGACTGAAAACGTCGAGGTTGGCCCCTGTGCTATATTATATTGTTCCCGTGTGACTTGTTGTTTAGGGCCGAAATGCAAGACGGGCAGCGGCGACAATGTCGCTGCTGCCCGTCGTATGGCATTACTGCCGTTTGGCTGTTGAACTGGCTTAGAGTGCGTTTTCAAGCTCTGCACCAGCCTTGAACTTTGCCACCTTCTTTGCGGCGATGGCAATCTTCTCGCCTGTGCGGGGGTTAACACCCTCGCGAGCGGGACGCTCGTTCACGCTGAATGTGCCGAAGCCGATGAGCTGGATCTTGTCGCCCTCTACGAGAGCGTTCTTTATTGCCTCCAGGGTAGACTCGAGAGCCTTCTTGGCATCAGCCTTGCTCAGGTTGGCACCTACGGCAACTTTCTCGATAAGTTCTGTCTTGTTCATGATTTTTGAATGATTAATTATTTGAAATATAGTTGTTCACGAAAAATTTTGATGCGCGTCTGTGCAAATTTAGACTATTCATTTCATAAATCAAACAAAAAACGGGAAAAAGTGCATAAAATCTTGAAAAAAGCCCTCTACAGGGCAGTTAAGACACGCAGTGAGCGGATTTTTTAGTAATTTTGCGGCATATTAATTTCAAAACGAAACGACTGCATTATGTTCAACATACCAACAGTGACAAAAAGACTCCTCATTGCCAATATCGTGGCATTTCTCGCCACGTTTGTGCTCCAGGGGATGGGATTGGACCTCAACGGCCTGTTCGGGCTGCATTTCTTCCTTGCCCACGACTTCGAAATCTACCAGCTCTTCACCTACATGTTCATGCATGGCGGATGGTCGCACCTGTTCTTCAACATGTTTGCCCTGTGGATGTTCGGATGCATAGTTGAACGCACATGGGGTCCGCGCAAGTTTCTGCTCTATTATTTAATATGTGGAGTGGGAGCGGGACTTTTCCAGGAAATGGCGCAGTTTGTGCAGCTTTGCCTGATGGCAAGCGAGCAGTTGCCCGGTTTCCGTCTCTCGATGGTGTTCGAGGTGGCAAGAAACAGTCAGGCGGTGCTCGGACTGTGGACCACCGTGGGCGCTTCGGGCGCGATATACGGCATCCTTCTTGCCTTCGGCATGCTCTATCCCGAAGAGCGCATATTCATATTCCCCCTGCCCGTGCCCATAAAGGCCAAGTGGTTTGTGGTGCTCTATGCCGCAGTGGAGTTGGTGTCGGCCGTGTCGCAGTCGGGCGACGGCGTGGCACATCTTGCACATTTGGGCGGAATGGCCTTCGGCTACTACCTCATACGCTACTGGAACCGCCACCCGTCGGTGGGCTACGGCCGCAGCAGCGGACAACAGTTCTTCGACTCGCTGCGCTCCTCGTGGGAGCGTCGCACACACCGCAGCGCAAGCGGCTTCGGCACATCGGGCACGCGGCGCAGCACGTCGGGCACACAACACAGCACAGGCCGCTCCACGGGCAACCCCGACTGGGACTACAACGCGCGCCGCGCCGCCGAACAGGCCGAGACCGACCGCATACTCGACAAGATACGCCGCAACGGCTATGACAGCTTGACGCGCGAGGAAAAGCAACATCTCTTCGACTCGAGCCGCCACTGATTGCGGCGGCACTGCACGACGACAACCGACAACAGAATTCTGATTTGAAAAACATAAAGACTTTCACCCTGCACATGCTGGCCGGGGCAAACGCCATGACCATAGTGCTGATGCTGCTCGCGGGATACAGCGACAGGCTCGACCCGGCGGCACATCCCACCTTGGCCAATGCCGGGCTGGCCTTTCCGTTGTTCTTCGCGGCCAACGCGGCATTTCTCGTGTTCTGGCTTGTGGCGAAGCCGTCGCGGGCGCTTCTGCCCGTGGCCGGAATGCTTCTTGCCTATTCTCCGGCCCGGCTCTACTGCCCGGTGAACATCCCCTCACAACCGCCGCGCGGATCGATAAAGGTGCTTTCCTACAACGTGTGCAACTACGACTTCTGGGACGACACCTCGTTGCCGTGCCCGGCAGCCGAATATGTGGTGAACTCGGGGGCCGACATAGTGTGCCTCGAGGAGGCCGGCGCGTGCGAGGGAAAGCTGCGCAAGGTGGACTCCACCTATGCCGCCCGCTACCAGTACTGCGACACTGCGCTCGCGGCAAACGGCGGCGACAGGCTGTGCCTGCTTTCGCGCTTCCCCATAGTGGGCAAGGAAAAGATACACTACGCATCAGACACCAACAACTCGGCGGCATTCTATCTGAAGATAGACGGCGACACCGTGGTAGTGGTGGTAAACCATTTCGAGTCGACGTGCCTGTCGGCCGACGAAAAGCAAGGCTTCAACGACATGGTGAAAGGCGAGATGCGCGGCACAAGCGCCAAGCGCGAGTCGCGCAACCTGCTGCACAAACTGGCCCATGCAACGGCCCGGCGCGCCCCACAGGCCGACGCCGTGGCACGCTATGTGGCACGCTGCGGCACAAAGAGCGTGATTGTTGTAGGCGACTTCAACGACAGTCCCATATCCTATGTGCACCGCACCGTGGCCCGGGGGCTCACCGACTGCTATGTGGCCACCGCCACAGGGCCGGGCATAAGCTACCGCGACAAAGCCATATTCGTGCGCATCGACAACATGATGTGCTCGCCCGACTTCACACCCTACGCATGCAAAGTAGACCGCACGGTAAAGGCTTCCGACCATTATCCCATTGTCTGCTGGCTCAAAAAAAACGCAAATGCCGCAAAATCAGAAGAAATGGCGCGATAAATTTTCTGAAATGTGAAAAATATAGTATCTTTGCACGTCTATCAAGAAATATTAAAAACAAATAAATAACAACAAATCAGAAATGCAGAACAAAGGAATTGTAATTGTAACAGCCGTCCTGCTGACTCTTGCAAGCATCTTCTATCTTTCGTTCTCTGCCGCCACTGAATACTATGACAGTCAGGCAGCGAAGATAAAAGACCCCATTGCACAGCAAGACTACAAGGACTCTGTGAAGTATCTCGGCATCTATTCCTACCAGAAGTGCCTTGAGACACGAATCGGACTCGGCCTTGACCTGAAAGGCGGCATGAACGTCATCCTTGAGGTTAGCGTGCCCGACGTAGTCGAGACTCTCGCCGACCACAAGACCGACATGGCCTTCACCAAGTCGATGAAAGAGGCGAAAGCCGAGGAGGAGACGAGCCAGAGCGACTTCATCACGCTCTTCGTCAATGCCTATCACCGCAATGCCCCCGGGCATCATCTTGCCGAAATATTCGCCACCCAGCAGTTGCAGGGCAAGGTTTCGCCCAACAGCTCCGACAAGGACGTGGAGAAAGTGCTCCGCGACGAGGTGCAGTCGGCTATCGACAACTCGTTCACCGTGGTGCGCACACGTATCGACAAGTTCGGCGTGGTGCAGCCCAACATTCAGAAACTTGAGGGACAGCAGGGCCGAATAATGGTCGAGATGCCCGGTATAAACGAGCCGGAGCGCGTGCGCAAGCTCCTTCAGGGAAGCGCCAACCTCGAGTTCTGGGAGACATACAACTCCGATGAGATAATACCCTACCTCACACAGATTGACCAGCGCCTTGCCAATGCCGGACAGGAAAAGGACGAGGCAAAGGCCGACACTACTGCCGAGGCCAAGCAGGACACTGCCGCCGTGGCCAAGACCGAAAAGAAATTCAACCTGAAGAACGCCTCTGCCGACAAGGCCGGCGAGGAAAAGACTTCGAAAGAGCTTGCCGAGGCTAAGAAGCAACACCCGCTTCTCTCGGTGTTCCAGCCTTCGGGCAACGGCGCACTGAGCCTCGTGGGCTATGCAAATGCACGCGACACTGCTGCCGTGAACAAAGCCATCTACTCGGCAGTGGCACGCCAGATACTGCCGTCAGACTGCCGTCTGCTGTGGAGCGCAAAGCCCGCCGACGGAATACAGGCAAAGAACGTGTATGAACTGCACGCCATCAAGGTGACAACCACCAACGGACGCGCTCCCATCGAGGGCGACGTTGTGACCGACGCAAAGGACCAGTTCAACACCCTCACCGGTTCGCCCGAGGTGAGCATGACCATGAACACCGACGGTGCACGCCGCTGGGCAGCCCTCACAAAGGCAAACGTGGGCAAGGCCATAGCCATCGTGCTTGACGGAACGGTTTACTCGGCACCGCGCGTAAACGGTGAAATCGACGGAGGACAGTCGTCAATATCGGGCAACTTCACCATTGAAGACACCAAAGACCTTGCCAACACCCTCAAATCGGGACGTATGCCCGCACCCGCTCGCATCGTGCAGGAAGAGGTTGTGGGCCCGACACTCGGCGCACAGTCAATACAGCAGGGCTTCATGTCGTTCATCGTGGCCTTCGTTATACTTATGGTATGGATGATGGTGATGTATGACGTGATACCGGGAATGGTGGCCAACTGCGCACTGTTGCTCAACCTGTTCTTCACAATGGGCATCATGGCCTCGTTCCAGGCCGCACTCACGATGCCGGGTATCGCCGGTATAGTGCTCTCGCTGGGTATGGCAGTCGATGCCAACGTGCTCATCTACGAGCGCACCAAGGAAGAGCTCAAGAAAGGTCTCGGCACCAAGCAGGCTCTCACGCTCGGTTACAGCAACGCCTTCTCGGCCATCTTCGACTCCAACCTCACCTCTATCATTACAGGTGTAATCCTCTATGTGTTTGGAACAGGCCCCATCCGCGGCTTCGCCACCACATTGATTATAGGTATCATCTGCTCGTTCTTCACCGCAGTGTTCCTCACACGTCTCGTTTACGAGAACCGTCTGAAGCACGACAAGTGGACAAAGCAGAACTTCTCGACAAAGCTTTCGCGCAACTTCATGGCCGACAAGAACTTCTCGTTCATGGGAATGTTCCACAAGTCGTTCACCGTTGCAGGCATTGCCATAGCAGTGTTCGTGGTGAGCTTCTTCGTGCGCGGCCTTAGCAAAGGCATCGACTTCACCGGAGGCCGCAACTATGTAATCGTGCTTGAGAAGCAGGTTGAGCCCGAACAAGTGACCGAAGCACTGCGCCCGCTGTTCCCCAACAGCACTGTTAGCGCTCTTGCACTCGGCACCGACCACAAGACAATACGTATATCAACCAACTACAAGATTGAGTCGAACAATCCCGCCGTTGACAACGAGGTGGAGAACATCCTCTACAAGGGTCTGCACGGCGCCGGTCTTGTGACACAGGAAAGCGTAGAGGCGTTCAAGAATCCCGACGTGCGTGCCGGTGGTTCTATCGTGAGCTCCACCAAGGTGGGTCCGGCCGTGGCCAAGGACATAACCTACGGAGCCATTGTCAGCGTCATCTTCGCGCTCATCGCCATCTTCCTCTATATCCTCGTGCGTTTCCGCAACGTGGCATTCTCGGTAGGTTCTACCGTAGCCCTTGCCATCGACACGGTGGTGGTTATCGGTTTCTATTCGCTGCTTTGGGACATCGTGCCGTTCTCGCTTGAGATCGACCAGACGTTCATCGGAGCTATCCTTACGGTAATCGGTTACTCTATCAACGAC
>CAVDJG010000133.1:0-5811 GCA_963609005.1 Acidaminococcaceae bacterium | reverse complement strand
GTGATGTCTTGTGCTGCGCCGTGAGCATTGCTTGCCATTACAATGTTGCCGTCGATGCTGTTTATGATGAGGTTAAGGTCAACAGCCATGTTCAAACCGGCCATCAATGCCTGCAATGCTTTGTTTGACTGCATCAACGGGAGAAACGATTTTCCATCGATGTTTGCATATAACGATGCTATGTATTTGTCTGACAATGTTGTAAAGAAAGTCTCTCCGATTGGTCGGTAAACGCTTTGCGCGTTTTTCAGAGCTTTGTCAATTCTTGCATTGTCAGAGAAAACACGGCCTGAAATGGCGAGAACCGACCCCTTAACCGATGCTTCTGCGGCAACCATGACCTGCGATGCCGAAGCTTCTTCGGGCATTCCCAAAGTAAGAAGTGCCGAAACCTTGTCGGGCAAAGCATTGGCTCTGGCCACCAAGGCTATGGGGCTTTTCAAGGAGTCTACGGCAGTGTACAGGGGAGATGCTTTAAGGCCATAGTCCTCGTCTTGCTTCAACAAGCGGGCTATCGTTGTCCACGTATCGGCTATGGAGGTAGCGGTGACGGGGCCTATTGCAACAAATGCCTTGTCGGAAAATCCTGCTGCCCATGATTTCTTGATGCTGGTAAACTGTATGCCGTTGCGTTCTGCAACCGTTGTCGCCATTCCCGATTTTGCCATGTTGCCTACAAATTTCTTCACACGGCCTTTGTCACCGACCTTGGCACACAACCCGAAGTTGCCGTCAATAGTTTCGAAAAGGAAAACACGACTCTTGAAATCTATGCCACATTCGGCCAAGTCGCCGCCACCCAAAATTTCTTTTAAAGAATTGAATGTGGCATTTTCGCTTATTTCGCTTGCATCCAAAGCCACGATGGCAGGGCTGTTTCCGGGTATGGCATTTATATAGTCGTTGTCAGAACAGGCGCAAAAAACAAACAGGCACAATATTGCAGAGAGGTGAAAAAGCTTTGTCTTCTGAAATATGTATTGCCCACGGGTTCTCAAATTAGTTGCATTTAAACGTTCATTCATGTTTGCTTTATAATTGGTTCACAATTTTCTCTTGCAAGTGTTGGCCATCATTACGGCAAAGAGACCGGCTGTTTCGGTGCGCAGTCGGCTTTGCCCCAGCGACACCGAGATGAAACCTTTTGACAAAGCATAACGCACTTCGTCGATTGAGAAATCACCTTCCGGTCCAACTAAAATTGTTGTTTCTGCATCGATGTCGGCAGTTTGCAGTTCTTGCAACAAATCTTTTCTTTCCACTTCATTGTAACAATGCGCAATGTATTTGTTGCCCGGGCGCGGAGCATCGACAAAATCCTTGAAACTCAGCATTTCGTTCACGGCAGGTTTCCATGTTTTGTGGCTTTGTTTCATGGCCGACACGACAATGCGTTCAACCCTGTCGGTGCGAATAGATTTGCGTTCAGAAAACTTGCAGTCGAGGAATGATATTTCGTCTATGCCTATTTCAGTTGCCTTTTCGGCCATCCATTCAATGCGGTCCATCATCTTCGTGGGGGCAATGGCCAAACTTATTTTGCCATGCCAGGTGGCTTCGGCTTTTGTCGCCTCGACAATTCTGTACAGGCAATGCTTGTTTGATATGGCGGTAACCTCGGCCCTGCACAAAGTGCCGCTTCCGTCTACGAG
This sequence comes from Acidaminococcaceae bacterium, assembly GCA_963609005.1. Classification (GTDB taxonomy): domain Bacteria; phylum Bacteroidota; class Bacteroidia; order Bacteroidales; family Bacteroidaceae; genus Prevotella. Next base: position 4,159 of record CAVDJG010000133.1, on the reverse strand, counting down.
AAACATCTCGTCGCCCATGTCAAGACGCAACACTCTTGTGGCGTGCTTGGCTTCCTCGTCGGGCAATTCTGTTCTGGTTTCTGCTTCCGGAACATAGAAATATCTTGTCTCTTTCATAGTCGTTTCCAATGTTTCATTTCATCATCATATGGCATCTCGCCGTGTAGCATTAGGTGGGGGCTGCTTTCATTCGGCCGATGTTTTGCCTGCTTCTCTCCGTTTCTGTTCCTCTTGCAGTTGCGAGGCAAGCTCATAGTTTTCGTCGGCAATGGCTTTTTGGAGGGCCTTGCCTAAAATTTCGTCGCTCAAGACATTCACGGGTAACGCCAACATCGAACGGCCTTTCTTGTAGATTACTCCCTGACGCATAAACAGGCCGCTCTCGATATATACCGGAACGTTGCCTGTAAATGTAAACACAAGAGCATCGTGGATGTCGATTTTATGCAATTCGTAGGAATTTTCATCACACAACAGTGCTGTGTATTGTCCGTTGACAACACTGTTTATCAGTATCGTAGGGTGAACACCACGGTTTTTCAGCATTGTTGTCAAGACGCCGACCAAACTGCTGCCCGCCTTCCGTTTGCCCGTGACATAAGATTTGACAATATCGGCGGTGGGATTTTCGCACAATACGGTAAACTGCCGTGTTTCTTCTTCATCGGTGAAATTAACAAGCAGAATTTTCGAATTTCCTACAAACTCGCTTAAACTTTTGAAATGAAGCCGAATTCTTTCCATTGTCAGCAGCCTATTTCTTTGACGGCCTGAACACAATGGCAAACAACACCGCAACAAAAAGTGCATAGCCGGCAAATATGAACCAACATGCCGACCAGTTGCCTACGGTATAGAAATTGTCGCCGTATTGCTCGCTGTGGGTAAAGACATTGATTATTTTCTGCGCCCCGATTGTGCCCACAGTTGCTCCGATGCCGTTGGTCATAAGGAAGAACAGACCTTGTGCGCTCGACCGCATGGAATGGTCGGCATTGTTTTCCACAAACAACGAGCCGCTGATGTTGAAGAAATCGAAAGCAACTCCATACACAATCATTGACAAAATGAACATCCAAACGCCAGTGCCAGGATTGCCAGTACCGAAGAGTCCGAAACGCAGAACCCATGCCAACATGGCTATAAGCATAACATTCTTTATGCCGTAACGTTTCATGAAGAACGGAATGAGCAATATGCACAATGTTTCGCTAATCTGTGAGAGCGAAATAAGAATGTTGGCATGCTGCACACCAAATGTGTTGGCATATTCTTTAACGGTAACAAAACTGCTGATGTATGGATTGGCAAAACTGTTGGTTATCTGCAAACTTACTCCGAGAAGCATTGAAAAGACAAAGAATATTGCCATCTTGCGTTGCTTGAACAACGAGAATGCTTTCAGGCCGAATGACTCTGCCAAACTTTTTGCCTCGCCTGCTCCGGCAACGGGACAAGAAGGGAGCGACCATGCATAAAAGAATAGGACAAAGCCGAGCACGCCGGAGGTGACAAACTGGTATTGGTTTGACTGAAATCCCATTAAATCGACAAACCACATTGTGCAGATAAAGCCCACTGTGCCCAATGTTCTTATCGGCGGAAAATCTTTTACCACATCCAAACCTGCCTGTCCCAATGCATTGTAGGCCACAGAATTGGCCAAAGCAAGCGTCGGCATATAGAATGCCACCGACAGAGAGTAAAGCGAGAATATTGTTGTGAAAGAAGCATTGACACCAGCTTGGCTTCCATACCAAGCCGTAGCAAGCATGAATATGCCGGCAAGAAGGTGGCATATTCCGTAGAGACGCTGTGCCTGCACCCAACGGTCGGCAATAATTCCCATGATTGCAGGCATGAATATTGACACAACACCTTGCATCGAATAGAAATAACCAATTTCCGACCCCATACCAATATTACCCAAGTAGCGTCCCATGGAAGTCAGATAAGCTCCCCACACTGCAAACTGCAAAAAGTTCATCAGTGCCAATCTGATTTTCAAATTCATCGTATATTAGCTTTTTTCTTCTTTTTTTTTGTCTCTACATATATGTAATGCATGTGCATTTGCAGGCATACAAACGTTGCAAAGATACCAAGTTTTCATATAAAAATAAAATTATTAAGAGAAAAAATAGCCTCCATACCATTTGATGATGTTTTTTCACAATATATGGCAACGGACACGTTTACATGGCATCGCGACATTATACGGGATATAGCACAAAGTGCATGTTGCCTAATTTAAAAAATCAAAAATGAAGATTTGCACTTTTGTGATGTGCCGCATAATACTTAACTTTGCATTTGTGTGCGGTTTGGCATTGGTGCGTGGGCGAAATTGTCACGCCTACGGCAACTGCACAGGTAAGTATTTTATGAAACACGTATAAAATAACAATGCACATGAACAAGATATTGCGTCTCGCAGTTTTGGCGGGCTTCATTGTAATGCAAGTAACAAGTGTGTTTGCCGACGACGTTCCGACAATAGCCCCGACTGCTACTTTCACCACTTCTGACGGTGAAGAAACATCTACGAGCTATTCGGGGTCGGCTCCTCTGACTGTTCTGTTGAAGGCAAATGCCGAGAACACAAACGGATGGACAGCACATTATGAATGGCGTTTTATGCTGGAAGAAAAAGAAGAACCTTATTTAATAAGGTATGAAGAAGACACCGAATACACCTTCACCAAGGCCGGTTCGCACAAGATTCTACTGTATGCCACATTCAGTCGTGGCGATGAACTGGTGGAATACACACAAGACTATTGGGCTGAAAACGAACCTATAAGAATAGTAATATCTGAAAGCAAATTGGAAATGCCAAATGCGTTCTCTCCAAACGGCGACGGGATAAACGACATATACAAGGCAAAGAGCGGATACCAAAGTCTAGTGGAGTTTCACGCCTACATATTCAACCGATGGGGACAGAAACTTTACGAATGGACCGATCCGGCAGGAGGTTGGGACGGTAAATACAACGGTAAGGATGTGAAAGACGGAGTTTACTATGTATTGGTAAAGGCTAAAGGAGCTGACGGGCGCAAATACAACATTAAAAGAGATGTCAACCTGTTGCGTGGATATACCGAGACATCAGGCAGCAGTACCGGTGAGTGATTTATGTAGAGCATAAATTTCAGAGAACCGCTATTTTTATGTACTTTTGTAGTCATTAATCAAGTGACATGGAAATGAAACGAACGTTGAAATACATTGTTTTTCTAGTGTTGTTTTGCCTTGCAGCGTCGGTAAGTGCGCAGACAGCCAAATGGCAAGACCTTTATACGATAAAGAAGAAAGACACCATTTATGGAATCGCCAAGAAATACAATATAACAATAGACGAATTGGTGAAAGCCAATCCTGAAATGTCGAAAGATGGATATACATTGAAAAAAGGCGATCAACTGCTTATACCCTATCCGTCGGCAAAAGCGAAAACAAATCAGACAACAAGCGCTAATGTCCGGCAGGTGAATACAGGCAAGAGCATATGCATCGGCATCATGCTGCCTTTGCACAATGTTGACGGCGACGGCCAACGCATGACAGAATATTACCGTGGCATGCTTATGGCCTGCGATTCGTTGAAAGCAAAAGGCATAAGCACTACAACAATGGCATGGAACCTGTCTGTTGACGCCGACGTAAACCAGGTGTTGAAAGACCCTAATGCACAGAAATGCGATGTGATATTTGGACCGTTATACACAAAACAGGTGTCTGCATTAAGTAATTTCTGCCGCAAGCACAACATACGGCTTGTCATTCCGTTCTCGATAGAAGGCGACGATGTTTCAAACAATGCGAATATATTCCAAATATATCAGGCTCCGCAAATGTTCAATGAAAGTTCGGTGAAGGCTTTTCTCGACCGATTTGGCAGTTGCCACACGGTATTTGTCGATTGCAATGACGTTACAAGCCAGAAAGGATTGTTCACATCGGCACTGCGGAAAAAAATGGAAGCGAGAGGCATAAAATACAATATCACCAACTTAAACTCTTCCGATGCATCGTTTGCCAAGGCTTTTGCTAAAAACGAAAAGAATGTCGTTGTCGTGAACACAGGACGTTCACCCGAACTAAACTCCACTTTGGCAAAGCTTGACATATTGAAAAAGAACGACCAGATTATGGT
>CAVDJG010000132.1:0-5890 GCA_963609005.1 Acidaminococcaceae bacterium | reverse complement strand
GCACGTTGAACTTCATTGTGCCGTCGCTGTTGATGCGAATGTCGGTGATGGGCTTGCCCATTTTCTTCGTACCGTCGGAGTTGCGCGTGTTGAGAGTGGCTGCCGGCTCAGAATCGTCGGTAAGCTCGTCGTTCACGATAGTGTTTCTCACCATGTAGGGATAGGGGTCGCCCTGTATCGAGGCAAGATAGGAGCTGCCCGTCTCGTTGTCGGCGTGGAATATGGTGCAGCGCTGACGGCTTGCGGTGGCGTTCACCTTGTTGTTCTGCCATACGTCGGAATCGTAGTCAACATGCAGAATGAGCATTCCGGATCCGTAGAGGCTTGCGTCCCATCCTTCAAGCTGGCGGTTCTCGAGCAGGTAGTATTCGTCGTTGTTCTTCTCGTTGTAGAGAATGAACGGACGTCCGTTTTCGGTGAGCGAGCGCATCTTCAGAACCGAAGCGGGAGAGTCGAGCACGATAGGTTCGGTCCATCCGGCATACATGCGCTCATAAGATGTGTAGTTGCAGGGCACATAGCTGTTGCCGTTGTACGACCCCGATGCCATCACATCCCAAAAGCCCATCGCATAGTTGTTGCTGCCCGAGGTGTCGTACATGTCGGGGAATCCGAGGCAGTGCGAGAATTCGTGGCAGATAGTGCCTATGCCCGACGGTTTTGTTTCGCCTGTGTATGCGCCTGTGGAACTGTTCACTATGCCCTCGAGCTCGTTGCCGCACGCATAGGTGTCAACATACACGCCGTCGAAGGTGAGCTTCTTGCCCACGTCGCTGCAGTATTGCAGCTGAAACTCGTGAGGCCATATTGTGGCATCTTCGCCGCCCGAAGCCTGTCCCATTCCGGCATAGAGCACGAACACCTGGTCCACCTCGCCGTCGCCGTCCCAATCGTAGTCGGCATAATTCACATACTTGTCGGCGCCTGTGCAGGCCTCCTTTATCATCGATCCCACCTTAACGTCGCGGTAAGAGCTACTGTAGTCGTTGCCGTAGTAGGAGTAGTTGTGCGACAACTGTATGGGGCCGACAACGTCGAAATCGATATCGAACGTGTTGTTGCTCTGCGCACGGAAATAGTCGCGCACGCTGCCCACATAGCCCTCGTCAGACGAGAAATTCTCGCCATTGATTATCTGCTTGTAGTAGTCAACGTCGTGTGTGGTCTCGAATTTCTTGTTCTTGAACTCCACGAGAATCACAAGTCCCTTCTTAGTGCCGGTGTAGGTGACATGGTCGCCACCCAAATCGCGCGTGCCAGTAGAGGCCACACGTGCCGGGGCAAGACGCTTGGCGCGGCTTTCCTCTATGGGGCGACGCTTGGCATCGGCAATATCGCGCAGCAGCGTCATGTCGGCAGCTACATAATGTTGCGTGTCGCCTTCTCCGAGCACGAACTTGCGCCCGTCGGCAGACTCCCACCAGCTCATAAACTCGTCGCCCTTAAGCTCGGCACTGACAGTCGTCCCGTCTGCCAGAGTCAACACCCTCTTCACTCCTGGCTTTGCGGGCACTGCATGTGCGCCTATGCCGAATGCGAAGAACATCGACAGTAAGAAGATTGATTTTCTCATATTTGCGATTTCTTGATAAATAATTAAAAATTCGGCTGCAAATTTACACATAACGCATTGAAAGGGCAAATCTTTTGTTGAAATTTTTACAAATTCGCTTTCAAAAACTACAATTTTCGCATTTGAAGCGCATCTGAAAGAGAAATTCACAACGACAATAATATTGGCGTAAAATTATTGGCATCCGGTAAAATCAACCTTTCATTAACGACATTCACCACTCGGTTTTCTGTTAATTACAAGTAACGAAACGGAGAAAGCCGCCATATTTGTTACTCATGCGAAACAAAACATGTATTTTTATGAAATGTTTTACTCGTATGAAACAGAAGATATTGGACACAACATTGGATTAACAAAAGAACTTTACCTGACGCCAATAATTCACTTTATCAAACCGTTGTGCTTGAAATATTCAAACTCGCTGCCATAGCCGTTGAACACGTTTATGTCAACATCGCCGCTTATCCCGTCAACACGTCCGTCGGGACTGAGCTGCCAGAACACGAGGTGCACGTCGGGCTTGTATTCGCCGTAGCGTGCAATCCACACGCAGTAGTCGTGCATGAGGTCGGGCGCGAGCGGCAAATAGCGGTTCACAAACGACTGCCCCACATAGAGTATAGGCTTCACGCCCACGCTTGCCTCGACGGTGCGCAGCCATGTGCGCACGGCGGCAAACATGGCACTGGCCCCGCCCATGGCCTCGATTTGCACAGACGATGGTTCGAGGTCGAGAACGGGCGGGAAGTCGCCCTTGGCAAACGCAGAGTTTTTGAGGAAGAACTGCGCCTGCGCCTTGGCCGGAGAAAGCGTCGAGAAGAAATGGTAGGCACCGCAGGGAATGCCGTGGCGCCGCGCCGCCGCATAGTCGGCACGGTAGAAAGGATTGCGCACGGTAGTGCCCTCGGTTGACTTAATGTAGCAGAACGACACGGGATAGTCAACCTTTCCGGCCACGTTTTTCTTGCTTATGTTGCCGAGATGGGTTATGCGCAGCTTGTCCCAGTGTATGGCGCTGGTCTTTCCTCCCGCATTGTGCTGGAAGCGCGAGAGGTCGATGCCGTATATGCGGGCGGTGGTGTATTGCAGACGCTCGCCCTTGTAGCGGCCCCATCTCCACTCGCCCACCCTCGCGTGACGGCCCGGGGCGAGACCGAAGCCGAAGCCGTGGCGCATGCCGTCGCGCCACAAACCGAGATAGAGTGTCCCGTCGCTGCCCTCATAAAAGCCGTGGCCCGAGGGCGCCGCGCTGCGGTTGAGCTCGCCGTTGTAGGTCCCGGACGAGTCGGCCACCACACCGCGCACGAGCGTGTCGGCACGCCACACGCCCACGACACGCCTTCCGATCGAGTCGCGGCACACGCCCTTGCCTTGCCGCAATCCGTTGTGCCACTGCCCGGCATATATCACACTGTCGCCCACGGAGAGCTGGCCGTAGCCTTCATACTTGCCGGCGGCAATGCCGCCACAATAGGTCAAGCGGCCTTTAACCGCCACCGTCATGCCGTCGTGGGGCACGTCGGAGCAGGCCACAAGTGCCCATGCTGCCGCAGCCACCGCCACCTTATATATATAGTGCACCTTCATTTCTGTTCTCCTTTCTTCACAAACCGTCCCAACTGGCGGCGGCCTATTATGCTGTCACCCGCCAGCAATCCCACAAAACGGCCTTTTGCCGTGAACACCGGACTACCGTCGGCGGCAAGCACCTGCGGGATGCCGTGCCTTTGGCGGTTGCCGGTGGTGCCGGGGACGAGCTGCGGTATAACCGTGTCGCACTCCATGCCGATCTCACCTATGCCTCCGAAGCCAACTGCCATTATGTTGTCGGCCGCAAAAGCGTTCCAAGGCATCAGGGCCACCGGCTTGGCCGACGTGGGCAACACGCCTCCGACGGTCTGAAAGAGCACGAGCCGCAATCTGTGGTCGGCCGCCACCTGTTGGCAGGCAAGACGCTGCACGCGCCCCACCGAGTCGTGGCAGACAACGGTGTAGCTGCGGTGCGTCACGACACTGAGGCGCGCCCCGGGACCGGCATCTTCGAGTTTCACGCCCACACCCACCACATCGTTGTAGTCGCGGCGCACCGCCGTGGCGAGCGAGGCTATAAGATGATATTCGGCATCCTGCACGCCATGCGCACAGAGATAGTAGTCGAGCTCGGCTTTCCGGCCGCGCAAGGTCTTGAACCGCCGCACCACTGCATCGCGGCACATGGCATACAGCGCAGCACTGTCGGGCAGCTTTGCCTCGCGGCATCCCTGCGGCATCACGCTTGCCACCAAGCCATCGCACGAGGGGCGGGCGAAACATCGGTCAACCCACACGCCCTCGGCATAGTGGCGATGCACCGCCGAGTCGCGGCATTGCGTTATCCCGGCCACGGCAGTGTCGCCCGCAAAGGCCGAGAAATAAAACAATGCCTTGCCGTCAACATCCACCGAGTTCCACTCCTCGCACACAACCACGACGGCAGAACGGCGCATCTGGCCGGCATCGAAACGCCAAAGCCGCCACGCGGCATAGGCCGCCACGGCGCACGCAAGCACGGCTGCGGCAAACAACACGGCCCGTTTAAGACCGGAACATTCCTTGTATTTCATTTTTTCAGTGCTTCTTTTTTCACGGCGAAATTACGAATAATATCGCAATGCAGCGCGCCATGCCGCCCATTTTGGATGCCTCAGCACAAAAAAAGGCGTGCTTATGTTGCCAGCGACAAACTATTTTATTATTTTTGAACTGATTTTCGGCCCCAGTGCACGCACTGCGGCATCACCCAACGACAACAGAACTACATTATATGAATTTAGAAACCACCTTACAGAAACTGCACATCGAGGCTCTCAACCAGATGCAGTGCGACACTGCCGACGCTCTGCTGCACTCCGACCGTGACATCGTGACACTCGCGCCGACGGGCAGCGGCAAAACCCTGGCCTACCTGTTGCCGCTGGCTTCGCGCCTCGACGCAGACAGTCCCACGCTGCAAGCCGTGGTCATCGTGCCCGGCCGCGAGCTGGCCATGCAGTCAAACGCCGTGTTCCAAAGCATGGGCACGGGCCTGCGCTCGGCCGCACTCTACGGCGGAAGGGCCGCCATGGACGAGCACCGTGCCATTAAACGCACACCGCCGCAGATTGTGTTTGCCACGCCAGGCCGCCTTAACGACCACATCGACAAACTCAACATCGACGCCTCGACAGTGCGTTGGCTAGTGATCGACGAGTTTGACAAATGCCTGCGCATGGGTTTCCGCGCCGAAATGGAGAAGGCTCTGGAAAGCTTGCCCAACGTGGAACGCCGCATACTGCTCTCAGCCACCGATGCCGAAGAAATGCCGCGCTTTGTGAGAATGAGCCGCACGACGCGCATCGACTATCTGAGCGACGACGAACAGACACCCGACCGCATAGGACTCTACATTGTGAAATCGCCCGAAAAGGACAAGCTCAACACGCTTGAAGGTTTGCTTAGGGAGATAGGCCACGAACAGACAATCGTGTTCATGAACTACCGCGACGGCGTGGAACGCGTTGCCGAACATCTCGTCGCGGCGGGTTTCGTGGTGAGCAAGTTCCACGGCGGCATGGAACAGAGGCAGCGCGAAGACTCACTCTACCGTTTTGCCAACGGCTCAGCCAACATTCTCGTGGGCACCGACCTTGCCGCACGTGGTCTTGACATACCCGACGTGATGAACGTGGTGCACTACAACCTGCCTGTGGGCGAGGAGGAATACATTCACCGCGTGGGACGCACCGGACGGTGGGAGGCTTCGGGACGCGCCTACATGCTGCTCGGCCCGGAGGAAACCCAGCCTGAATATGTGAAGGAAACCACCAGCGATCACACCGTGGCATGCCCCTCGGGAGGCATTCCGGCTCCGCGCATGGCCACGCTCTACATAGGAAAAGGAAAGAAAGACAAGCTGTCGAAAGGCGACATACTGGGATTTCTGTGCAAGACATGCGGTCTTGACGGCAGCCAGATAGGCCGCATCGACGTCTACGAACGCTACTCCTATGCCGCCGTGGCGCGCCTTGCCGCACGCGACGTTGTGAAGAAAGCCGCCGGAACAAAGATAAAGGGAATGAAGACGCAGGTGCTTATGCAAAATAAATGACCCAAGTTTCGGATTTAGAAATTAAGTGGTTTTCGTTCTAAAAAAATATTGGTGTCCGGTAAAAAACTGTCTGACACTGTAAGGCACTGAAAGGCTGTTTTACATGCTTTTGGTGAGACACAGGGCTTGTCTTTATCATTTATGGCTTATTGTCTGTTGCCCCTGTAAGGGGCTTATATTATAGGATA
>CAVDJG010000131.1:0-5927 GCA_963609005.1 Acidaminococcaceae bacterium | reverse complement strand
GTGAAGGATCGCAAGACGGGCGAACCGCTCATCGGCACAGTCGTGAAAGTGAAGGAACTGCCAGAAGTAAGCACAACGACGGGCCTTGACGGAACTTTCACACTGCATGAACTGCCGGATAAAGGACGCTACACGCTGGTGATTTCATACTTGTCTTACAAGACGAAGGAAATACAGATTGAAGTGTCGGACAAGCACCCGATAGAAATACCACTCGACGAGGATGCGCAGCAGTTGGGCGAAATCGTGGTAACGGGGCATCAGGAATACCACAGCGACCGTAGTGCCATCGATTTGGAAAAGAACTCCGGCAAGGTGCTCAACGTGATGAGCCAGCAGAGTATACAGCTCTCGCCAGATGTCAACGTGGCTAGTGTGCTGCAGCGCGTTTCGGGCGTAACGATGGAGCGCGATGCCTCTGGTGAAGCTTCCTACGCCATACTGCGAGGCATGGACAAGCGCTACAACTACACGCTGGTGAATGGGGTGAAGATACCCAGTCCCGACGACAAGAACCGCTACATTCCGCTGAATATATTCCCCTCTGACCTTATGGACCGACTTGTGGTGACAAAATCTCTCACGGCCGACATGGAGGGCGATGCTGCTGGAGGCGTGGTAGACATGGTGATGAAAGATGCTCCTTCACGTTTCCAGCTTCAGGCTAACGCCGCCATTGGCATGAGTGACTATTTTTGGAACGGAAATCGCGACTATCTGTCGTCAGACCGTTCCAACCCTACGGCGAAAGCGCCTTACGAGAATTTCGGTGGAGACTACAAGGCAACCGCCAATGATTTCAAAAACGGGGCAACCAAAGTGAGCAGCCGTTCCATGCCTGCCCCCAACTTCATTGGTGGACTGTCTGTCGGCAACCGTTTCTGGCACGACCGCTTGGGAGTGATGCTGGCAGCAAGCGTACAGAATGTGTTTCGCGGAACCGAGCGTACCTACAACTCTGTAAAGATGGCTTCCGGACAACAGGCAATGTACATATCCAATCTGCAGCACCGTTACTACAGCATACACGACTTGACAATGGGCGCGCATGCCAAGTTCGACCTTCAGTTGGGAAACCACAAACTGGAATGGTACAACATGATGGTGAGCACCAATTCGCGCAGCCTGCGCTACAACAATTCTATAAATACAGAATACATCGACGCTGAAACCTACACACAAGACGACGAGACGCGCTCCATGGAACAGAAACAAAGCGTTTTTGCCACAGAGCTGAAGGGAACGCACCACCTTACTGAAGCACTAACGGTTGACTGGGCCGGTATTTTCTCTGAAGCAAAGTCAAAAGATCCTGACCGTGTCTACCTTACACTTACCAATACCGTTGAAGCCAACACGGCCGGTGGCGCATCGATATGGAGCGCCGACAATAAAATAGTGAAGACGCTGCCAAAAGATATGGAGCGCCGTTTCCAACACAACGACGACAAAGATTGGGCAGGATACCTGAACCTGGCCTACGACATGCGACTGACTGACAATACCAACGCCGTGTGGAAAGCAGGAGCTCAATACCGTCGCAAAGAGCGCAACAACCGTTATTACTCATACATCTTCGGGCCGCAAGACATTTCGCAACAGTTGGATGGCAACGGCTTCAACCAGTTTCAAAACATCGCATGGACATGCAAGACACCTTATAGTCAAGCATCTCAACTGAACTATGATTCAAAGGAACACATAGGTGCTGCCTATGCCATGGTTACGCTGAAAAGCGAAATAGGAGAGCTGAACATGGGCTTCCGCGCCGAGCATACCAACCAGATTTACACTATGCTGCAGAAATTCCGCAACATGGGGCAGGTGGGCGAACAAAGTTACTGGGATTACCTTCCGTCGGCAAGTCTGAAATGGACGCCTACGAAGAAAATGAACGTGCGCCTCTCTTACTACCGCAGCATCAACCGTCCGGGGTTCTACGAGATTGTGCCTTACCAGATTATGGGCGAGGAATACATGGAAAAGGGAAATCCCGACTTGAAGCGTGCCCGCATCGACAACATCGACTTGCGATGGGAATGGTTTCCTTCAAAGACAGAGCAGGTGTTTGCCGGAGTGTTCTACAAGTATCTGAAAGACCCTATCGAGCAAGTGTTCGTGACATCTGACGGAAAGATAGGCAGCGGAGCCGATGCCTACTACACACCCGACAACCTGGGCAATGCCCGAAACATGGGTTTTGAAATCGACGTGGTGAAATACATACGCCACTTCGGACTGAAGGCGAACTATACATACACCCACTCATCCATTACAACGACCAAACGTCAGTATAAACAGGGAAGTGCAGAATATGAGGAAGGTGTGAAACAGACACGTCCTTTGGTAAACCAAGCACCTCACACCGCCAACCTTTCTCTGCTTTACAAGGACACCGACCACGGTTGGAGTGCCCAGCTTGCAGCATCGTTCACGGGTGTGAAACTCGCTCTCGTGTCGCCCTTCAAGGATGCCGACCAATGGGACAAGGCAATGTTCGGACTGGATTTAAGTGCAGAGAAGAAATTTACAAACGGACTGAGCGTTTTCTTCAAAGCCAATAACCTTACCGACGCAAAGCGCGAAAGGTATCTGAAAACAGTGAACCAAAGCAATATGCAATACGAAGGACAAAAGTCCGACCGCACCATTGTCGGCACCTACAAATATGGGCGAACGTTCTTGATAGGGTTGAGATACACTCTGTAAGCAATGCTTAGGCCAACATAATTACCGTTAAATAAAAATAAGCAACAAAACAAAAAAAGACAAACCATGAACAAGATAAACATTCTTGCCTGTATGCTCGCCATCGTAGCAACGGCCACGTTCTCAACCTCATGCGAGAACGATAACATCAACCCCTATGACTATGTAAGCAAGGCCGACACCACTAACCAGGGATCGACAGATGTGGTTAAGACACAAATCGCCGAATATCCGAAAGGGTCGATAGTGTGGACAAAAGACACAACCCTTAGCGAGAGCGTTGAAATACCCGTCGGCACATCGCTTTACATCGAACAGGGAGTTACGGTTACTTGCAAGTCGGAAATGAAAGTTCCGATTGAGATTGTCGTTCTTGGCAACCTCTACTGCATGGGAACGGCCGAAAAACCAGTCACCATTACCTCTGACACAAAGAAACCGGCCGACTGGGGTGGAATAATCTGCGGATATAATTCAGAAGAAGTCGTGCTCAATCATGTTGACATAGCATACGCTGGCGCAACACCTACCGAATCGTCGGCTTCGTTTCAGAACAAGCTCTTCAAGACAACCATCGACGGCGGCGTGCCTGCATTCCATTTCTGCAACGTAAACGGAAAGTTCGTAATGGCAAACAGTTTCTTCCACGACAACTACAACGACCAAACATATTTCACCGGCGGCAATGGAATCATTGTCAACAACATCTTTGCCGACAGCGGAAATGCTGCCGACGGCGGCGAGGCAATCAACGTGAAGTCAGGATGCAAGCTTGACATTGCCAACAACATCATTTACAATGCCTGCACCAATGCATTCAAACTCTCCAACGCCGGCAATAGCGAGACTGTTCCGCTCACTGAAATGACTGTTTACAACAACACAATGGTTGACTGCGGATGGAGACGCTCCAAAAACAAGAAGGGCGGCTCTATATGGGTGGAAAAGGCAGCACGCCCGGTATTGGTTAACAACCTTATATACGACTGCCGCTTCGGCCTTAAACAACCTAAGGAGGACGGGGTAGACATGGCCAACAGCCGTCTTACGCCCAACTACTATTATGCTTCCACTGCAACGGGAGTTAAACAAATGGCAAAGGATGCAAGCCTCGGCATTTGGCTCGATACCGACATTCACAGTTCGTCGGCAGGCGAAAACGACCCCTTGTTTAAGACTTTCAGCCAAAACCCAAAGATGAACGTGAACTGCGAGGTTGACGACACAGAAAAAGGTGCACCGCTGGCATTCAACAAGGCATGGGATTTCTCTCTCGCAAGCAACAGCAAAGCTATGACTGGCGGTGTGACCGATTTCCAGAGGATTTTCCCTGACGGATTGGCTTTCTTCGGTATCAAGAAAGTCACGTTCCTCGACGCTCTGCTTGACCAGAACTACTATTTCTCGGCTCCACTTCCTTCAAGCCGCTTCGGGGCGTCGCTTTAAAGCGAGTTTCTTAAACTTGCCGAAACATAAAAAGAAACATTGGCGTCAGGTAAAAAACATCGCAAAACAACAAGTCCCGTCGGGACGATATAATATAGCGCAGGGGCTTGCCCCTGCGTTTCCAGTTATCAGCAACATTGCCCCTGAAAGGAGCGCATAGTTCAACCTCATAAAGAATTATGTGCCCCCTTCAGGGGCAATGCTATAATCTGCAATCGAAAAAAAACGCATGCCGGCATGCAATAATTAATTTGTTTCAGCATTATTCTAATGAAGGAAGCAGCACGGAGGCCAACAAAACAACCCTCCGCAACGCCTCCGCACCATAATTATGAGCAAATTACTGTCAACTGTCTTACTGGCATTAGCCGCCGTCTTCACCTTTGCTGCATGCAGCCCTGATGCCGACGGCGATACGCAACCCACATTCAGTTCTTCGCCACAAACCGCAGATTATTACGGGTTGTGGACAATAAACGGCGAGAACGACACACAATCGAAGGTGAAGGTGAGCGACAACGCTTTCGCATTCGACAACATGCCGTTTGCAGGCATAGCAAAGTGTCTGTTCCCCAATCAGTCTGCAACCATCGAAAAACAGTCGGGCTACATCGTGCCATGCACCGGCATGGCTTATACCGACCGCACCATCGTCTATACGCTGACGCCCAACAACTGGACATTTGAGGCCGTTGTAGGCGGTGCGCGCAAGCTTGTCGATATATCTTTTCAGTCGGCATACGACGGTTCAAACGGTTCGTGGGGCACACTGTCGCGCCAAAGCGGTGTCTACACCGTGGTGCTGTGGGCCACAACGGCCACTGTGACCGATGCCGATAGCGGCAAGAAAACGAGCCAGAACATTTCAGTAAAGATACAATTCACCACAACGAAACGGGTCAAGTGACATTGGTAAACACAGAACAACGTCTTGTGGACGACATAAAGAGAGGCAACCGCAAGGCAATGCGGCAACTCTTCGACACCTATTCGGGATATGCCATGGCGATAGGGCTGCGCTATGTGCCCGACCGCGACGACGTGCTCGACATAATGCAAGACAGCTTCATAAAGATATTCCAGTCGTTCAACACCTTTACCTATCGTGGCGAGGGCACGCTGAAAGCCTGGATTTCGCGCATTGTGGCCAATGAGGCACTCGGATTTCTGCGCCGGAACAAACGCATTGTGTTTACCGATGAAATACCTGAATGCTCTGATGAAGACGACCCCGACACGACACGCATAACCGACGACGCACTCGCCCAACTCATAGGGAAGCTGCCCGACGGCTACCGTGTGGTGCTCAACCTTTACGTCTTCGGCGAATTGAGCCATAAGGAAATTGCCGCCAAACTTGGAATAAGTGCGAGCACGTCGGCATCACAGTTCTTCCATGCCAAGAAGATGCTTGCCCGCCTTATCAACGAATACAACAAAAAGCAAGACTCATGAAACATAACGACTGGACACAACAATTGCACGACCGCCTGAGCGACCACAAGACAAGTGTGCCCGACGGTTTGTGGGACAAGATAGAAAGCCAACTCGACACGCCTGCAAAAAAGCGCGGCAACATAGTCACGATGCGCCTGGCCACATGGATAGGCGCGGCTGCGGCTATACTGTTGATTGTGACGATAGCACTTCAAATTAACCGCGACACAATAGAAACGCTCCACAGGCAGCCCACTGCGTCAGCCGTGCAGAAAAATGCCGCAATGCCAACACCGGGCGACACCGGCGCAACCACAGAGAGCATTTTATGTGCT
>CAVDJG010000130.1:0-5965 GCA_963609005.1 Acidaminococcaceae bacterium | reverse complement strand
ACGGGAATCACACGAAGTTTTATAATTTACGGCGGTAATTTATAGAACCGCCCTACAATAAAACGACAATACTTTGCTGCGACATGACATCAGCAAGAAGCAATAGCAACCGACATTCATTCTGCCCATAATATCGTGGGCAGAATGAATAAACATGCACATTTACATATACAACGTGCATCTGCAAGCGAAAAGCGGTTGTATTTTTTTGCGTTGTCCTTTATTTACACTATCTTTGCATAAGATAGGCTGCGTCTTGGCAATTGAAACAAGCTTCATTGCTCTCGACTTGCACTATCTTTGCAAGAGATAGGCTGCGTCTTGGCAATTGAAAACGGTTTTAATGTTTTCACAAGGCTATGCCACACTGCCGACATTAACACAGTGCAGGAATTTCGGCCGAGAACGAAGCAACAAAATGAAACTCACTGGCGTGGGATTTACTTAACACGCCATAAAAAAAAGAAACGCTATGTTTGATAAAGCAACCTACGTCAACCGCCGCGCCCAGCTTAAGAAGCTTGTGAAAGACGGTATCATTATCTTGTTCGGCAACAACGAGTCGCCCTGCAATTTCCCTGCAAACGGCTACTACCCATTCCGTCAGGACTCCTCATTCCTATACTATTTCGGTCAGAACCGCGATGGGCTCGTTGGAGTAATCGACATCGACAACGACATTGAAACGCTTGTAGGCAACGACATCGACATTGAAGACATAGTGTGGTATGGCAGCGTTGACAGCGTGCACGATATGGCCGAACGCGTGGGAGTGAAAAACTCCGCGCCGATGAAGAGCCTCAAGACAATATGCAACGATGCAATGCGCCAAAAGCGCCACATACATTTTCTGCCACCCTACCGCCACGACATAAAGCTTCAGATTTTCGATTTGCTCGGCATACACCCCGTGCAGCAGAAAGAGGCGGCAAGCATGCAACTGATAAAAGCTGTCGTGAAAATGCGTTCAACCAAGGAAGCGCAAGAAATTGAGGAGCTCGAGCGCGCCGCCGTAATAGGCTACAAGATGCACACCACCGCCATGCGGCTCACCAAACCCGGCGTTACAGAGAAATATGTAGGCGGGCAAGTTGACGGCGTGGCCAACTCATACGGCGCAATGGTGAGCTTCCCCACGATATTCAGCCAACACGGCGAGATAATGCACGGCAACCCCTCAATGAACTTGCTCGAAGCAGGAAGGCTCGCCCTGTGCGACGCCGGAGCAGAAACTATAAACAACTACTGTTCTGACAACACGCGCACATTCCCCGTAAGCGGCAAATTCACCGAGCGCCAACTTGAGATTTACAGCATTGTAGAGGCTTGCCACGACTATGTGCTCAAGGTGGCAAAGCCCGGTATAAAATATTTTGACGTGCATCTCGCAGTGTGCAAACTGATGACCGACCGTCTTAAAGAACTGGATCTTATGAAGGGCGACACCGAAGAAGCCGTGGCTGCCGGCGCACACGCCATGTTCCTTCCGCACGGATTGGGCCACATGATGGGCATGGACGTGCACGACATGGAAAATCTTGACCAGATAAACGTGGGTTTCGACGAGGAAACAAGACCGCGTCTCGACCAGTTTGGCACTAACTGCCTGCGCATGGGACGCCGGCTCGAAGAAGGTTTTGTCGTTACCGACGAGCCAGGCATATACTTCATTCCGGCTCTCATCGACGACTGGAAGGCTTCGGGCCACTGCAAGGAATTCATCAATTTCGACAAACTCGAGACCTACAAGGATTTCGGCGGAATACGCATCGAGGACGATGTGCTGATAACCAAAGACGGATGCCGCTTCATAGGCAAAGACCGCATACCCTATCATCCTGCCGACATAGAAGCATTCATGGCCAACAACTAATCAGGAATGCACAAAACCAGCCAAACGGCAACAACAGAAATTTCTAACAACAATAACAACGAAAACATCTAAATGAAAAAGATTCTAACACTTGCGTTGCTTGCCATGATTGCAGTCGGCGCAAATGCCGAAGAGAAGAAAGATTCGGTGAACAAGAACAAACCGGTGTTTACCGTAGTGAAAGAAAACCCCATCACAAGCATCAAGGACCAAAACCGCAGCGGCACATGCTGGGACTACTCCACGCTTTCCTATTTTGAGGCCGAAATCCTCAAAGCCACGGGCAAGACCTATGACCTGTGTGAGGCTTTCATTGCCAACAAAAACTATCTGGAGCGTGCCATTCAGGTGGTGCGTCTGCACGGCGACTGCCAGTTCTCGCAAGGCGGTTCTGCCTACGACGTTCTGGCTGTAATCAAGAACCACGGCATTTGCCCCGAAGACGCTATGCCTTTCCCGGGTTCGCTCTACGGCGATTCGCTCAACAACTTCAACGAATTCTTCGGACAGCTCGAGCCTTATGTGGCCGGAATAGCACGCAGCAAAGAGAAGAAAATATCCAACCAGTGGAAGGTGGGAATGCAGGGCATACTCGATGCATATCTTGGCAAATGCCCCGAAACATTCAGCTACAACGGCAAGACATACACTCCGAAATCGTTTGCCGCAAGCCTCGGACTCGACTGGAACAACTATGTGTCGGTGACAAGCTTCTCGCATCATCCCTACTACACACAGTATCCCGTTGAAGTGCAGGACAACTGGCGCAATCCTCTGTCGTGGAATCTGCCCATGGAAGACATGGCACGCATCATCGACAATGCCGTGATGAACGGCTACACCGTGGCATGGGGCGGCGATGTGAGCGAACCCGGATTCACACGCAAGGGTCTTGCCTATTTCTACGACACGAAGAAAATGGAGAGCCTCTCGGGAAGCGACATGGCCAAATGGCTCAAGATGTCGGCAACAAAGCGCACCAACCTCGTAGACTCACTCGGCTGCACAGTGCCCGAACTCACTCCCACACCCGAACAGCGCCAGGAAAGATTTGACAACTGGGAGCTTACCGACGACCACGGAATGCTTATCTACGGCATTGCCAAAGACCAGAACGGCAAGGAGTATTACATGGTGAAGAACTCTTGGGGCGAGAGCGGCGACTACAAGGGCATCTGGTATATGACAAAGAATTTCATCATTGCCAACACAATGGACTATATGGTGAACAAGAATGCCATTCCCAAGGACATTCTGAAAAAAATGGAGGATGCCAAAAAGAAGCAGTCGATAGCTGACTAAACAAAAGAAGAAGAAGCTAGAATGCAAAAAGAAGGCGGTCGGGCACACAAAATGCGTTGCCGACCGCCTTTTCTTTTCCAAAGTCATGCAGCCGCCATTCACAATCTCCGACAAGCAAAAACACATACATAACAAAAGCAACAACAAAGCGCCAATGAGCAGAATAAACGAAGAACAACGGGTAGTGGAACAGATGATAAGACTGTATTGCCGCAAGAAAGAAGGCAATGAGAATTTGTGTGAGTCATGCAGCGAATTGCTGCAATATGCCACTAAACGACTTGAACGTTGCCGATTTTCAAACAACAAAACCACTTGCAAGAAATGTCCGGTGCACTGCTACAGTCCGAAGATGAGAGAACGCATACGCGAGGTAATGCGATGGGCCGGACCAAGAATGATTATCTACCACCCGATAGCCGCCATCAAGCACCTCTTTTAGCCAGAAATTGCCACTTGGGCATGAGAACTTCAAAGCTCCGCCCAACGGCGACAACGACATTTTATTCACGATGTTTTTTAAAAGTTAATTCTGACTATAATATTGCAGAAAACGACACAACAACGAAAATAATTTATAACTTTGTGCAAGAATAACACCTAATAGGGCCACTAACGCCCCGATGAAAACGACTATAACTGAAAACCAAGATGAAAAACAAACAATATCTGCTCGGTTTCGATGTGGGCAGCAGCAGCGTCAAAGCCTCTTTGGTAGACGTGGACAACGGCGAATGCGCCGCTACCGCCTTCTACCCAGAACATGAAGCACCGATAAAAGCCATAAAGAACGGTTGGGCCGAACAAGACCCCGAAATGTGGTGGAACAATGCCAAGATGGCTCTCGCACAAATAATGGCCGAAACGGGATGCACAGGCAATGACATAAAGGGCATCGGTATTTCCTACCAAATGCACGGTCTTGTGTGTGTAGGCAAAGACATGAAGCCCCTGCGCGACAGTATAATATGGTGCGACTCGCGCGCCGTGCCCTACGGCGAAAGGGCCTTTGACAAACTGGGGCACGATTATTGCCTCGGCCACTTGCTCAACTCACCCGGAAACTTCACGGCAGCCAAACTTGCATGGGTGCATGAAAACGAGCCTGAGCTGTTTGAACGTATATATAAGGTGATGTTACCCGGCGATTATCTCGCACTGAAACTCAGCGGTGAGGCAAACACCACGATAAGCGGACTGTCGGAGGGCATGTTTTGGGATTTCAAGGAGTGTCGTATATCCCAAGCTCTGCTCAACGAATTTGGAATTCCGCATGAAATGTTGTCGGAAACAGTCCCCACATTCGGCATACAGAGCCGTGTGAGCAAAGCTGCAGCTACCGAAACGGGGCTATGCGAAGGCACACCAATATCCTACCGTGCCGGTGATCAGCCCAACAATGCCCTGTCGCTCAACGTATTCAACCCTGGCGAAATAGCATCAACGGCTGGCACATCGGGAGTGGTTTACGGCGTTCTCGGCGAAGTGAACTATGACCCGAAGAGCCGAGTGGGCACATTCGCACATGTGAACTACCGCAACGATTTCACGCGGCTTGGCGTGCTACTGTGCATAAACGGCACAGGCAGCCTCAACTCATGGATGCACCGCAACATCACCCCCGACCTGACATACCCGGAAATGAACGCCCTTGCCGCCGAAGCCCCGATAGGCAGCGACGGAGTGACCATCATTCCATTCGGCAACGGGGCCGAGCGCGTGCTCGAAAACCAAGAAACGGGATGTTCAATACATGGCGTCAACTTCAACAAGCACAACCGATCACATTTGGTGAGAGCTGCCCAGGAAGGCATAGTGTTCAGTTTCTGCTATGGAATGGAGGTGATGCGCAATATGGGAATGGACATACAAAAGATACACGCAGGAAAAGCCAACATGTATCTAAGTCCGCTTTTCAGGCAGACACTGGCAAACACAAGCGGTGCGACAATCGAACTGTATGAAACCGACGGTAGCGTGGGAGCAGCAAAGGGTGCCGGAATGGGATGCGGCATATACCGTGACAACACCGAAGCATTCGCATCGTTGAAGAAACTCTCCGTAATAGAGCCCGAGACTGCAAACCACGACAAATATGCAGAAGCCTACGCAAGGTGGAAACAGACTCTGCACAACGTGATGTAAGTGTATAAACCGCACTACAACGCGAAACGAAACAACGCTTAAGACAAACACTATTACAAATAATTTACCAAATAAATCAAGACTATGGCAAAAGTATATTTTCCGCAGATCGACAAGATTCCCTTTGAGGGACCTGACAGCAAGAACGTTATGGCATTCCACTACTACCAACCAGAGAAAGTGGTATTGGGAAAGAAGATGAAAGACTGGCTGAAATTCGCCATGGCATGGTGGCACACACTGGGCCAGGCTTCGGGCGACCAGTTTGGAGGCAACACGCGCACCTATGAGTGGGACAAGGCCAATGATGCCCTGCAACGCGCCAAAGACAAGATGGATGCAGGCTTCGAGATAATGCAGAAGCTCGGGATTGAGTATTTCTGCTTCCACGACGTTGACCTCGTTGACCCGTCAGACGACATCGACGAATATGAGGCAAACATGAAGGCAATAACCGACTATGCCCTTGAAAAAATGGAAGGCACCGGCATAAAGCTTCTGTGGGGAACCGCAAACGTATTCGGACACAAACGCTACATGAACGGAGCAGCCACCAATCCCGACTTCGATGTAGTGGCACGCGCCGCCGTACAGATAAAGAGCGCCATCGATGCGACAATAAAGCTCGGCGGAACAAACTATGTG
>CAVDJG010000129.1:0-5979 GCA_963609005.1 Acidaminococcaceae bacterium | reverse complement strand
TGGGGCTTTTCTCGCGCTCGTGCCGCTGCGCTCGGCAGCACTGCGCGACCTCGGGTTGTTCAGTTCTTTCCTGCTCGTGGGCACCATAGTGTTTGTGCTGGTGTTTCTGCCCCACATTGCCCGGGTGCCCGCTCCGGGGGCAGGCAGCCGCTCGCTGATAGACCGTCTCAGTTCGTTCTCGCCCGAGAGCAAGCCCGCCTTTGTGTGGGCGGTGGCGGCACTCACCGCCGTGCTGGGCTATTTCAGCTTGCAGACGGCATTCGACCCCGACATGAGCCACATAAACTACATGACCGACGAGCAGAAGGCCGACATGCAATATCTGCAGCGCGCCATGACAACGGGCGGCACTCTGCAGAAGGTGTATGCCATATCGTCTGACTCCACTGCCGACGGCGCGCTCGACAAGAGCCTGAGGCTGCAAGGCACCATAAGCCAGCTCAAGCGCGAGGGCAGCGTTGTCGCCCACTCGGGCTGCACACGCTTCATCAGTTCACAGACCGAACAGCGGCGGCGCATCGCGCTTTGGAACAGTTTCTGGAGCACCCGCCGCGACAGCGTTCTGGCCGAGTTGCACCGCTGCGCAGCGGCCGAAGGCTTCGCCGAAGAGTCGTTCTCTGATTTCTATCAACTGCTCGGCACAGAGTTTCGGCCGCACGGCAGCCAATGGTTTGGCATGCTTTCGGGAAGCGTCTTCGCCTCGTGTTTGAGCCGCGACAGCATTGCCGGGCGTTACAACGTGATTGATGTGATCTCGGTAGACAGTTCGGCCGTGGCGCGCGTCGAGGCCCGTCTGACCGAAACCGGGGCCACGGCCTTCGACGTAGTGGGCATGAACAGTGCGGTGGCCAATCACCTCTCCAACGATTTCAACTACATTGGCTTCGCCTGTGCCTTCATCGTTTTCTTCTTTCTGTGGCTTTCCATGGGCAGCATAGAGCTGGCCATGCTGTCGTTTGTGCCCATGGCTGTGAGCTGGATATGGATTCTCGGCATCATGGCTCTGTGCGGCATGCAGTTCAATATAGTCAACATCATCCTCGCAACGTTCATCTTCGGACAGGGCGACGACTACACTATATTTATGACCGAGGGCGCGAGCTACGAGTATGCCTACCGCCGCCGCATGCTCGCCTCCTACAAACACTCCATCATTCTCTCGGCCCTTATCATGTTCATAGGCATAGGCACGCTCGTCGTGGCGCGTCATCCGGCGCTGCACTCGCTTGCCGAGGTCACGATAGCCGGCATGTTCTCGGTGGTGCTCATGGCCTATGTGTTTCCGCCGCTCGTGTTCAAGTGGCTCGTGCAGAGCCGCGGCCGCTACCGCACGCGCCCTCTGTCGCTCGGTCCGGTGCTTGCCGCCGCGTGGTGGCGGGTGCTTGGTTTCATTCTGTGTGCTGCCGCCTTCGTGGCCGGAGTGGCCACAGTGGCCGCCAGCCGCGGCTTGCCGCGCCGCCGCTCTGCCTACCGCCGCTTTGTGTCGCGCCTTTGCCGCATGGCCTTGCGCGGTATGCCCACGGTGGAATGGAGGGTTGAACAGGAGTGCGCCAACCAACAGTTGCAAGGCGCAATCATTGTGGCCGATGTAGAGACACAGCTCGATGCGGTGGCCGTCATGGCCCTTTCGGACAATGTGGTAGTGGCTTCGTGCGGCACGTCAAAGGTTTCGTGGCCGGTAAGGAAGATAATGTCGTGGCTCGGACACATCGCACTCACGGGCGATACGGCCCTCGATGCGGCTGCGATGAAGGCTGCCGCCGATGCCAATCTTGCCGTGGCCGTGATTGTGTGTCGCAGTGGCGGCGTTGAGGCTACGCCGTCGGCCGATCTCGACGGCATGCTTGCCGCCGTAGCGGCATCGGGCATCGACACCGTGCCGGTGCTTGTGTGCGGAAGCCGCCGCACTATGCCCGACGACGGTCTTGCGATCTATCGCGGCACTGTTAGCATTGCCGTGCGTCGCCGCACAGGCCAGTCGGACAGCAATCAAGGCTCTATGCCCGCCCTGCTTGCACATTGGCGTGCCGAAACCGAGGGTCGCATGCGCACGGCGGCCAGCATGCACGGTCTTGTGCTCGACCGCTACCGCTACAAGGGCACCGAGATATTCGCCGCAGTGCGCCGCAGTCTGCGCCGCAACAACTGCTTCGCCGCGCAGGTGGATGTGACGGAAACGTCGCCGGAGGTGAGTTTCACCGCCACCGGCTACGGCGAGATGGCTCTCATGTATGCCCTTGTGCACGTAGGGCAGAAGGTGACAGTGGCCGACCCCGATGCCGACCGCCGCGCGCTGCTGCGCTACTGTGCCGAGGGCATCGCGCCCAACCTCACCGTGTGCGAAAGCCTGCCCCAGAACCCGACAATGTGAAAAGCGCGGCCTGGCCGCCTCACCATAAAACAACAAATGAAATGAAAGAGAAGATAAGAAAGATGATAGAAGAGGCTCTGCCGCTTGTCGATGCCGACTCGGATTTCCTCTTCAGCGAGCTCGATTCGCTCGGCATAACAACCATACTTATGATGCTTTCCGACGAGTTCGGCATCAGTCTTGAATCGTCTGACGTGACACCGAAGAACTTCAAGTCGGTAGAAAGTCTGGCAACGCTCGTTGCCTCGAAACTCGGCAAATGATGACCGCCTGTAATGCAAGCACCGTGGCAACCGCCGAATGGCTGCGTAGGCATGCCGCCGACACGCCCCAACGCATGGCGGTGTGCTGTGCCGGGCGTGCGATAACCTATGGTCAACTGCTCGACGAAGCCCTCGCCCTCGCCGCCACGCTTGATCACGGGCCTCGCCTTGTGGTGCTGCGCGACACGCAGGACGCCGACTTCATCGTGCGCTACCTCGCCGTTCATCTCGCCGGCAAGGTGGCCGTGCCGATAGATGCCGCCATGCCCCAAGCCGCCGTGAGCCGCATAACGGGCATGACCAGTGCCGACGCCGTGCCCGACGGTGTGGCCGACGTGCTCTTCACCACGGGCACCACGGGCCGTCCCAAGGGCGTTATGGTGGGCCATCGGGCCATAGCTGCCAATGCCGAGAACCTCGTTGAGGCCCAAGGCTACCATGCCGGCCTCACGTTTGTGGCAAGCGGACCGCTCAGCCACATAGGCACACTCTCGAAGATATGGCCCACGCTGCTTGCCGGGGGCACGCTGCACATCACGCGCGGCATGAAGGATGCCCACGCACTACTGCGTGCCATAGAAACGGCCCAGGGCCGCGCGGCCACGTTTCTCGTTCCGGCAAGCATTCGCATATTGCTCGCCCTCGACCGCCGCCGCCTCTCGGCGGCAGCAAGCAAGGTGGAGTTCATCGAGACGGGAGCCGCACCCATCACCGCCGCCGACATGCGCCTGCTGCGCGAAACGCTGCCCGCCAGTCGGCTCTACAACACCTATGCCTCCACCGAGACGGGCATAATAGCCACCCACGACTATGGCACGGGCGAGTGCCTGCCCGGATGTCTGGGCCGCCCCATGCGCCACTCGCGCTTCTTCATAGCACCCGACGGCCGCGTGGCCTGCCAAGGCCCGACGCTTATGACCGGCTATTTGGCCGACGAACAACTCACCGCCTCGGTGCTGCGCGACGGCACTCTCTACACCGGCGACACCGGACACATCGACGCCTCGGGGCGGCTGCATCTCGAAGGACGGCACGACGACGTGATAAACGTGGGCGGATACAAGGTGCAGCCCGCAGAGGTGGAAAACGCGGCAATGGCCGCCGGAGGCTTGAAAGAATGTGTGTGCGTGGCCTGTGCGCACCCCATTGCGGGCGCGGCACTCAAACTCATTGTCGTGCCCGACGGCACCGCACCCTTCGACGCGCGCCAACTCGCACGCCAACTGCGCGCCGTGCTCGAGCCCTACAAGGTGCCGTCGCAATATGAGCAGGCCGAGGCCGTGGCGCGCACACGCAACGGCAAAATCGACCGCAAGCACTACCGCAAACCATGAAACATGCCGTGCGGCGGTTGTGTGCTGCCGCATGCAGCAAAAACGAAAACCCATTTAAAAGCAAACTATGAAGAAACTTATGACAACACTGATGGCCGCCGTCGTGGCTCTTGCCGCCCAGGCCAGTCAAGACACACTGCGCCTTGGCTACTGCAACGGTCATGCCGGCAGCAACCCGGGCTTGCAGATGAGCGGCGAGGGATGGACCCAATGTGCCATACGCCTCAAACGGCCGCAGCTCGCGGCCTACGGCCACTGCCAAATGGCCGGAGTGAGGGCGGCACTTGCCGCTCGCAACAACACCGACACGCTGCGTGTGTGGGTGCGACATAGCCTCGACGGGCCCGATTTGGCATCGGCCTGCGTTGTGCGCTCGGGCATGTCGGGCATATACACCGGCTGGAACACGCTCCTCTTCGATACGCCCTACACACTTGCGGCAGACGCCGAAGAACTGTATGTGGGCTTCTCTCTGCACCAGAAGAGTGCTGTCAAGGCCGTGAGAATGACTGGGCGCGAGGTGCCGGGAGCATCGTTTGTGCGGCTCGGCGATGCTGCGTGGATCGACATAAGCGCCACCGGCACGATGGGCATAGAGGCTCTCGTGGCTGGCGACGCGCTTCCCGACACCGACCTGGGACTGGCCGACATGACCGTGGAACCGCTCCTTGCCGACGGAAGCACCGCCATGCGGGCCACGGCGCGCGTGCACAATTTCGGCCGCAAGGCCGTGCATGGCTTCACCGTGGGCATGCAGGCCGACGGGGGCGAGGCTTTGCCGGTGTATATGGATGCCGACATGGAGTCGCAGGAAGACTCGGTTGTGACGTTCACCTTCGACCCTGCCGCCGTCACCGATGAGGCCACGCGATGGAGCGCAACGCTCCTTGCCGACGGCGACACGCCCGACGGCTGCGCCGCCAACGACACCGCCACCGCCGCCTACAGCCTCACGCGCAACGTGGTGATTGAGGAGTTCACCACCGAACAGTGCCACAACTGCCCCGTAATGGCGGGTTATCTGCACACGGTGCTTGCCGATGCGGCCAACGCCGGACGTGTGTTTGCAGTGGCTCACCACACGGGTTTCCAGACCGACTGGCTCACTCTCAATGGCGACGACGACCTGCTGTGGCTCTACAACGGCAGCACCTATGCCCCGGCCACGGCAATAAACCGTAGGCCGGTGTTTGAAGCACGCAACAACGGCGATGCCCTCTCGGCAGTGGGCGCACCCGGGTCGGCATCGGAACTCGCGGCCCTCACCGCCGAGGAGAAGCGTGAGCCCACCAGTGCGAAGCTATCGATCAAGCTCACGCTCAATGCCGACTCAACGCAGATAGGCGTGGATGTCTACGGAATATGCACCAGTGCCTATGCCACGCCCAACCCGCACGTCACGGTGTGTCTCGTTGAAAACAACATAGCGGCAAAGAATCAGGTGGGCGCCGACGCCTCGTTTGTGCACCAACATGTGGTGCGTGACAACAACGGCACATGGGGCGAGCCGGTGGAATGGGACAACCGCCGCATGCACTATGCCACCACATTCACTCTCGACGGGGCTTGGGTGAAGGAAAACCTCGAGGTGGTGGCGTTTGTGGGCAACTACGACAGCAGCGACCCCACGGCCTGCATCACCGACAATGCCGCACAGGCAGCACTCGCGGCAGGCGGCCACGCCACGGCCATAGAAGCCCCCGCGGCCGCGCCCACGGCACGCGAGGCGGCACGCTACGACCTTGCCGGACGACGTGTGGCACGCGGCACGCGCGGCATAGCGATAGTGAAGATGACCGACGGCACACGCCGCAAGACTGTCATGTAGGGCAGCAGAACGGTAAAACATTGGCGTCCGGCAAAAAAACTCCTGACACTGTAAGACATTGAAAGGCAGTTTTTACATGCTTTTAGGGAGACAACGGGCTTGTCTTTATCCTTTGTATGGTTCGTTGTCTGTTGTCACTGTATAGTATGGTGTTCAAAATTCAACCGCATAAATGCGCGTTTG
>CAVDJG010000128.1:2357-5987 GCA_963609005.1 Acidaminococcaceae bacterium | reverse complement strand
GCGAAGCAGTGGTGACTACCGGGCAGAAGGCCACCGACGTGATCTGCCATACTTTCTCGATAGCACAGCCGCCCAAGGTGGGGGCATGGGTGGAATTCGGGTGCGCAGGACGCACGCTGCGCCTCTACCGCATGCCGAGCAGTTCACGGGCCTACCCGATGAGGGCGGAGAAAAAGGCTGAGTATTATGCGGCAATGTTCGGCGAAATGCACATTTGAACGACAACGACTTTACACATTAATTATATTATGGACAAACGGCCTGACAAAATAACGATAATCGGGATTGCCGGAGGCACCGGTTCGGGAAAGACAACAGTGGTGAAAAAAATAGTGGAGGCATTGCCGCCGCATCATGTGGCTGTGGTGCCGCTCGACTCTTATTATAACGACACGACAGGCATGACCGACGAGGAACGTCATGCCATAAATTTTGACCATCCCGATGCCTTCGACTGGAAACTGCTCATAAAACAGATTAACGAACTGCGCAGCGGCATAGCCGTGGAGCAGCCCACCTATTCATATCTGAAATGCAACCGCCTGCCCGACACGGTGCACGTTGAGCCGAAGCCGGTGATAATTGTCGAGGGCATAATGACGCTGCTTAACAAGAAACTGCGCGACATGATGGACTTGAAGATTTTTGTTGACTGCGACTCCGATGAGCGCTTGATACGCAACATTCAGCGCGACATTATCGACCGCGGACGCACCGTGTCGATGGTTGTCGATCGCTATCTGAAGGTGCTCAAGCCCATGCACGACCAGTTTATAGAGCCCACGAAACGTTATGCCGACGTGATAATTCCGCAAGGCGGCGACAACGTGAAGGGCATAGGCATTCTCTGCCGCTATATAGAGAGCATTGTCCCTACCGACAAATAGCCCATACGATTGTTGAAACTGCATGAGGCTGCTGTGTGCAGACGCTTTGCAGCGTATGGCTCCATGTGGGGATGCCACTCTTTCATAAGGCTTGTTGGCGTAGTGACAACCCTATATGTCATGTGTTTTATGTGGATTTGCGAGAAGTGTAAAGGGAAAGCATGCCCCTTTACACTTCTCGTTTTGGTATGCTGAGCGTTGCCACGACCATGTAAAGGCACAAAAAAAAGACCGGGAGCATCGCTGCGGCCGGCCTTCAATAATTAGAGAGTTATAAAAAATTAAGTTCTTCTTGTTTTATGTTGCCGCATTGCCCGCGTTACTGTGTGTTGAATAACGTGGAGCGGCATTGGCATCATTGTTTCTCGATGATTTTCATTCCCTCTTCAACGGCTTGCATGTTGAGCGGAATGAGGCCGTGGTGGCGTTCGGGAAGTGTCT
Organism: Acidaminococcaceae bacterium; assembly: GCA_963609005.1. GTDB lineage: Bacteria > Bacteroidota > Bacteroidia > Bacteroidales > Bacteroidaceae > Prevotella. Next base: position 4,659 of record CAVDJG010000128.1, on the reverse strand, counting down.
TGAACAGAGCCTTGTTGAGGCCTGCCGTGCTCACAATGGGGCACACTTTGAGCAAACCTCCAAGCACAATCATGTTGAACACTTTCGAGTTTTTCATTTCGGCGGCCTTGTCCATGGCATCGATGCGGTAGATGCTGATGTCCTTGCGTGTGGGCAGATTGATTATGCCCAGGCTGTCGTAGATGAGAATTCCGCCCGGTTTCACCTTTGGCTCGAACTTGTCGAGCGACGGCTGGTTGAGTACTATCGCCACATCGTAGTGGCTGAGCACGGGCGAAGAAATGCGTTCGTCGCTCACAATCACCGTGACATTGGCCGTTCCGCCGCGCTGTTCTGGTCCGTAGGCCGGCATCCATGTCACTTCTTTGTCTTCCATTAGTCCGGAGTAGGCAAGAATCTTGCCCATGGAGAGCACGCCCTGTCCTCCGAAGCCCGATATTATGATTTCTGCTTTCATAGGTTTGTCGTGTCTTTTAAATCGCCCTTGGGGTATTGTTTGAACATGTTTTCTTCCATCCATTTGTTGGCTTTTACGGGCGGCATCTTCCAACCGCTGTTGCATGTCGCCACGATTTCAATGAGCGACGAGCCTTTGCCTTCCATCGATGCGGTGAAAGCCTTCTTCAGTGCAGCCTTTGCCTTGCGTATGGATGCCACGTTCTCGACGCTCTGGCGCGAAACGAAGCATGTGCCCGGAAGCGTTACTGCTATCTCGCTGAGGTTGAGCGGCCAGCCGTGCAGCTTGGGGTCGCGGCCGTAGGGGCATGTGGATGTTTTCTGGCCAATAAGCGTGGTGGGGGCCATCTGGCCTCCGGTCATGCCGTAGATGGCGTTGTTGATGAATATGAGCGTTATGTTTTCGCCTCGGTTCAAGGCGTGTATGCTCTCGGCAGTGCCTATGCATGCCATGTCGCCGTCGCCCTGATAGGTGAACACCAGGCGGTCGGGCCACAGGCGCTTTATGGCCGTGGCGCATGCAGGAGCGCGTCCGTGGGCTGCTTCCTGCCAGTCGATGTCGATGTAGTTGTAGGCAAATACGGCGCAACCTACGGGGCTCACGCCTATGGCTTTTTCTTGCATGCCCATTTCCTCTATGACTTCGGCCACGAGTTTGTGCACCATTCCGTGTGAACAACCGGCACAATAGTGCATGTGGTTGTCGTTGAGAAGAGTCGGTTTCTTGTATACCAGGTTCTCGGGGGATATTATATCGCTTGTCATAACAGTTTCTCCTTTAATACGTTTACCATTTCTTCGGGTTCAGGAACAATGCCGCCGAGACGGCCGTAGTGCTCCACGGGCACGCTGCCGTTTACTGCGAGGCGCACGTCCTCAATCATCTGTCCGGCATTTATTTCGGCCACGAGCACGCCTTTTGTCTTCTTTGCGGCTGCAGCAATCTCGTCGGTCGGGAACGGCCACAGCGTGATGGGGCGCAGCAAACCAACCTTTATGCCTTGCTGGCGTGCCATTTCTATGGCCTTTTCGGCTATGCGCGCTGCGCTTCCGAAAGCAACTATGAGATATTCGGCATCTTCGGTGAACTTGGTTTCGTAGCGCACTTCGTTGGCGCGGATTGTGCGGTATTTTTCCTGAAGGTGAAGGTTGCGCACCTCCATTGCCTCGGAGCGCAGTTCGAGCGATGTTATCACGTTGCGCTTGCGGCCGCCGCTGCATCCTGTCGATGCCCACGGGCATTGCTTTATTATCTCTTCGTCGGTGCGGCGAGGCTTTATAGGCGGAAGAACCACTTTCTCCATCATCTGTCCTATAACGCCGTCGCTGAGTATCATTGCCGGTATGCGGTATTTGAAGGCAAGCTCGAAGGCGAGGTCAACGAAGTCGGCCATTTCCTGCACAGAGTTAGGGGCGAGTACAATAACATAGTAGTCGCCGTTTCCGCCGCCGCGCGTGGCTTGGAAATAGTCGCTTTGCGAAGGCTGTATGGTGCCCAGTCCGGGACCGCCGCGCTGCACATTGACAATGAGCCCCGGTATTTCTGCTCCTGCCATGTAGGAAATGCCTTCCTGCATGAGCGACACTCCCGGACTCGACGATGATGTCATTACTTTCTTGCCGGCTCCGCCTCCGCCGTAAACCATGTTGATTGAGGCCACTTCGCTTTCTGCCTGCACTACTACCATTCCCGTTGTTTCCCATGGCTTCTGTTCGGCGAGAGTTTCTATAACCTCGGTTTGCGGAGTGATTGGATAACCGAAATATCCATCGACTCCACAGCGAATGGCAGCGTGGGCGAGTGCCTCGTTGCCTTTCATTAGTTTTACTTCTTGTTCTGCCATAG
>CAVDJG010000128.1:0-2347 GCA_963609005.1 Acidaminococcaceae bacterium | reverse complement strand
TTTTTTACGATAAACGGTGATGCATCCGTCAGGACACACGATTCCACACGACGCGCAACCTATGCAGTCGTCGGGTTTTACTGCCTCGGCATACGGGTATCCGTGCACGTTTACTGCTTTTTGCGACAGTGCAATGACACCTTTGGGGCAGGCTACAACGCAAAGAGAGCAGCCTTTGCACCGGTCGGTATCGACCACGATAGCACCTATAATTTTTCCCATGTTATTATATTTTTTTGAAGGCGGGTGTCAATGGCTTGCCGTTGTCGGGGCTTGGGGCGTTTCGGGCATAAAGCCTTGGCGGTGCCTTCTGTTAATCATTAAGGGTTGTACATGTCCTTGCAGTAGTAGGCAAGGATGTCGTCGATCATCCGTTTCGCTTCTACGGCCGGTGATTCCGGGTCGAGTGCGATAGCTTCAAGGTAATTGTCGAGGGCATGTTTCCAGTCGCCTTTGCGACGGTATTCATTGCCTTTATGGTAGTATTCTTCGGCCGTCACTTGTAAAACTCTTTTTTGTATGCCGACAGGGTGTTCTTCATAAGTGAGCAGATTGTCATCGGGCCAACGCCTCCGGGGACTGGGGTTATGTGTGAACATAACGGTGACACCTCGTCGAATTTCACGTCGCCGTTGAGCCGGTAGCCGTTCTTGCGTGTGGCATCGGGCACGCGTGTCGTGCCGACATCGATGACGGTGGCACCCTCTTTCACCATGTCGGCAGTGACAAAGTCGGGTCGTCCTATTGCCGCCACAATAATGTCGGCCTTGCGGCATTCTTCTTTAAGATTGGTGGAATGGGAGTGGCACACCGTGACTGTGGCGTCGCCGTAGCGCTTCTGCATCATAAGTTGTGCCATGGGATTGCCTACGATGTTGCTGCGGCCCAGTATAACGCATTTCTTTCCCGATGTCTTCACGCCATAGCGTTGCAGCAATGTCATTATTCCGAGTGGCGTGGCAGATATGAAACATGGCAGACCTATTGCCAGACGGCCTACGTTTATCGGATGAAATCCATCGACATCCTTGCGGTAGTCAATGGCTTCGATAATGTTTTGCTCGTTGATGTGCTTGGGAAGAGGCAACTGCACGATGAAGCCGTCAACACTGTCATCGTCGTTGAGACGCTTCACGCAGTCAAGGAGTTCCTGCTCTGTCACGTCGCTTTCATAACGTATCAGGGTGGATTCGAAACCACATTGTTCGCAGGCTATGACTTTGTTCTTTACATAGGTTTCGGAACCGCCGTCGTGGCCCACCAGTATTGCCGCAAGGTGCGGCCGTCTGCCGCCGGAGGCGATGATGTCGTCAACCTCGTGTGCTATTTCAGCCTTTATCTCAGTGGCAGTTGATTTTCCGTCGATTATTTGCATGGCGCAGTGTCTCTCCTTTCTGTTTTGTCACATTTTAGGCATTCCGGGCATTCCCTTCATCTTGCCCATCATTCCTGCCATACGGCTCATTGAGTTGCCGGAGATGAGTTTCATCATCTTGCGGGTTTGGTCGAACTGCTTTATTAGACGGTTGACGTCCTGTATGTTTGTTCCGCTTCCCTTTGCAATTCGCATGCGCCTGCTTTGGTTAAGTATCTCGGGATTTGACCGCTCTTTCGGGGTCATGCTCTTTATTATTGCCTCGATGCCCTTGAATGCGTTGTCGTCGATGTCTACATCCTTGATAGCCTTGCCCACACCTGGTATCATTGAAGCAAGGTCTTTAAGGTTGCCCATCTTCTTTATCTGTTCAATCTGATTGAGGAAATCGTTGAAGTCGAATTTGTTTTTCTGGATTTTCTTTTGCAGCCGACGTGCTTCTTCTTCGTCAAACTGCTCTTGGGCGCGTTCCACAAGGCTCACGATGTCGCCCATTCCGAGTATTCGGTCGGCCATACGCGAAGGGTGGAACACGTCGATTGCCTCCATCTTTTCGCCTGTGCCGACAAATTTTATGGGCTTTGTCACCACTGTGCGTATTGACAGGGCCGCACCGCCACGGGTGTCGCCATCGAGTTTGGTGAGCACAACGCCGTCGAAATCGAGCCTGTCGTTGAACTCCTTTGCCGTGTTCACTGCATCCTGACCGGTCATTGAGTCAACGACAAACAGTGTCTCATCGGGATTGATGGCATTTTTAAGACTGGAAATCTCTTCCATCATCTCTTCGTCGACGGCGAGGCGGCCGGCGGTATCGACAATAACAATATCGTTGCCTTTTGCCTTGGCTTCGCGTATTGCAGCATTGGCAATGGATATTACGTCCTTGTTGTCAGGTTCGGAATATACCGGAACGCCAATTTGCGCTCCTACCACTTTAAGCTGTTCGATGGCGGCCGGACGGTACACGTC
>CAVDJG010000127.1:0-6021 GCA_963609005.1 Acidaminococcaceae bacterium | reverse complement strand
CGTGGGCGCCACGGCATGCTACGGAGCATTCTACGGCAACCGCTTCTATGCCATTGCCAAGCAGGCCAAAGACAACAATGCAGCCAACGAGGGCGGCCGCATCACCATATGCGACGCCAACTCGCTCTACAAACTCAAGCAGATAGCCGACATCGACGCCTCGCGCGCCAACAACGACGGCCGTGCCTTCGTGGGAGTTGACGAGCACAAAGGCTACGTGAGCACCGCAACGGGCATCTATGTGCTCGACCTCGACAGCATGAGCGTGCTCTCGTCGGTGGCCGACGCCGACGGCAACGCCTGGACAGCAAGCGGCAACTGCGGATCGATGGTGCGCCTCAACGACTATGTGTATGCCGCCACCGAGAGCGACGGACTGCTCGTTATCGACCCCGCCACCGACCGCATCGTGGAGCGCATAGCCTGCGAAGGGCTCGGAAGCATAGCCCTTGCCAAGGACGGCTCGCTCTGGGTGAGCACCACGGCAGGCATCTCGCGCGTTGACACCGAGACATTCACGCTCACACCCGTCGAACTGCCTACCGGCATCAACGCCCCCTCGCAGTCGTGGTATGCTTGGACACCCGACGGCTTCTGCGCCAGCGCACAGCGCAACTCGCTCTTCTGGACCTTCGCCACCGGATGGTTCGGCAACGACATTGTCTACCGCTACGACATCGACGAGGGCACATTCACCAAGGTGTTCGACCTCACCTCCGACCCCGACGGGTGGCACATCTACGGATGCAGCTTCCGCGTTGACCCCGTGAGCGACATTCTCTACACCTCGCTCTTCAAGAGTTTCGGCACCGCCGAATACACCGTGCGCAAGTATGACGCCGACGGCAACATCATAGTGAACTATCCCATGGAAGACGAGGGACGCAACTACTGGTTCCCGGGCATGTTCGTGTTCCCCGACACAAGCAACCCCGTTGTCTCGGCTCCCGAGGAAGTGACCGTCAACGAGGGCAGCACCGCAACCGTTGACCTGCTCAACACCGTGACCGACGCCGACAACATGGCCGCCGCAGTGGTGAAGACAGTGGAGAGCGTGGCCGACGAAAGCGTGGCCGAGGCAACAGTGCACGGCGGCAACCTCGTGGTGAAGGGCCTCAAGCAAGGTTCCACCAAACTCGTGCTGAAATACAACTCCAACGGCATAACCACCACCGCACGCGTGAAAGTAACCGTGACACCTACCGACGGCATAACCTCGGCAACCGAAAACGGCAACGCAACCGAGGTGGCACGCTACGCCGCCGACGGAACACGCATCGCAGCGCCGAAGGCCGGAGTGAACATCGTGAAGATGAGCGACGGCACTACACGCAAGACACTGGTGCGCAGATAAGCACACGGGGAAAGACACAATCCAATCCTCTATTATAAATTACCGGGTGGTGGCGCGCGCTGACGTGCCGCCACCCATTATGCGTTTTTATGAAAGCAACAGCAATCACACCGGCACTGATGGTCGCAGCCTGCGCGGCCATGACACCACTGCGCGCACAGACGGTGCGCCCGGCCATGACCGACTCGGTGCACACCCTGGCCGACGTGGCGGTTGTGGGCGAGCGGCAGCACTACCTCACACCGAGCCAGACAATATCGGGCAAAGCCCTGGCCGACCTTGCCACCTCGTCGGTGGCCGACGCGCTGAAATACTTCTCGGGCGTGCAGATAAAGGACTACGGCGGACTTGGCGGACTGAAGACGGTGAACGTGCGATCGCTCGGGTCGCAGCATGTGGGCGTGTATCTCGACGGAATAAGGATAACCAACGCCCAAAACGGGCAGGTTGACCTTGGAAAATACTCGCTAACGAACATGGAGTCGGTGTCGCTCTACAACTCAAACCGCAACGAGCGGCTGCAGTCGGCATCGGAATATGCATCGGCAGCCACCGTCTACATGCAGACACGACGCCCCGACGCCACCACGGCCAGCCTTGAATATGGCAACGGATCGTTCGGACTAAACAAGCTGAAGGCCTATTTCTCGCTCAAGAACACGCTGTTTGCCGATGCCGAATGGCAACACTCCAAGGGCAACTACCGGTTCCGCTTCCGCTCCGCCTCCGAAGACACCGTGGGCACACGCCACAACTCCGACATCACCTTCCTGCGCGCCGAAGCCGCCGCCTTTACCGGGGGACTGTCGGCCCACGTATATTTCTACGCCTCGGAGCGCGGCCTGCCAGGCCCCGTGGTGAGGCGACTGAGCGACCAGTGGGACTCAACCGACCGGCAGTGGGACCGCAACTTCTTCATACAGGCTTCATACAAGAACCTGTGGAGGCAGTTCGGACTGCGTGCCAACATGAAATACTCGCTCGACTGGCTGCGCTATCTGCAAGACCCCTCCACCAATGCGGCCACCATGCACTGCGACAACCACTACACGCAGCAAGACATCTACGGCTCGGTGGCCGCATCGTGGAACACCGGGTGGCTGTCGATCACGGCAAGCACCGACCTCAGGTGGAGCGACCTCACGTGCAATGTCTACCGCTTCAGCTACGTCTACCGCATCGACTCCAAGTCGCTCCTCTCGGCCATTGTGTCGTGGCGGGGCTTCGAGGCCAACGCCGCCCTGCTCTACACCCACATTGCCGACCACACGCGCGGCGGGGCAGAACCGCTCAGCCGCCTCACGCCCATGATCACCGCGTCGTATAAAGCAGGGCGCATCGTGGTGCGGGCATTCAACAAGCGCATCTTCCGCGCACCCACCCTCAACGACCTCTACTACACGCTCGTGGGCAACACCAAGCTGCGCCCCGAATACACCACACAGTGGGACTTGGGCGCCGACTACCGCGACGGCCACCTGCATGCCGCCGCCGACATCTACTACAACGACATCGAAGACAAGATAGTGGCCATACCCATGAAGTGCCAGTTCCGTTGGTCGATGGTGAACTTCGGCCGAGTGAAGTCATACGGCCTCTCGCTCTCGGCCGGCTACGACCGCCAGTGGGGCAAGTTCGCGCTCTCTACCAACGCCAACTACACGTGCCAGTCCGACCGCGACCGCTCCGCCCCGTCCGACCCCGAGTATGGCAACTACATCCCCTACTCGCCCCTGCACTCGGCATCGCTCATTGCCGACGCCTCATACAACGGCTACTCGCTCTGCGCCTCGATGCTCTACACCGGCCAAAGGTTTGCGCTCGTGTCAAACAACGCCGACGACCTGCTGCCCCACTGGTACACCTTCGACATCAAGCTCAACCGCACCTTCACAATAGGCAGCCACTCGCTGCAGCTCACCGCCGAGTGCAACAACCTCACGGGGTCGCGCCACGAGGTGGTGAAACGCTACCCCATGCCGGGCCGCAACTTCAAGTTCACCGCACGATGGAGCCTTTAACACACAAGCAACCATGACCAAGCCAATCATAACACTCATAGCCGCGGCCGCTCTACTGGCCTCGTGCTCCATGGAGCCGGCCGAATATGGCCACGACGACACACCCACGCGATCGGCCGACAGACTGCTCGTGCTGTGCGAAGGACTGTGGGGAATGGACAATTCGTGCATAGCCCTCGTAGACAGCGGACGCGTAACCGACAAGTGGTTTCAGAAGAACAACCCCGGACAGCACCTCGGCGACACGGGCAACGACATCATCATGGTAAACGACACGCTCATAGCCGTGTCGGTGAACTGGTCGAACATCATACAGTATATCCGCCCCGACGGACGCGCCGTAGCCGCCACCGAAGACATCCCCAACAACCGGCGGCTCGCCACCGACGGCTCGCGCTACCTCTACTGCACCTCGTATGCCGACGGCGGCTATGTGGCCAAAATCGACATTGTGACAAAAGCCATCGTCGACACCTGCCATGTGGGGCGCGAACCCGAGGGCATTGCCTACTACGACGGCCGCCTCTTCGTGGCCAACACCGGCGGCTACGCATTCCAGGAAAAGCGCCCCTACGAGCAGACAGTGTCGGTGGTGGATGCAGCCACCATGCGCGAGCTGCGCCGCATCGACACGGGCTGCATCAACCTCTACGGCAACGTGTCGCAAAGCGGACAGTGGCTCTGCATCAACTCGGCGGGCGACTACTACGACACGCAGCCCCGCACCGTGGTGATGAACATGGCCAACGAGGAGTTCACGGTGTTCGATTTCCCCTCCACCTACAACTGCGCCCACGCCGGACGCTTCTACTGCATAGGGTCGTCGTTCTCCTACACCACCGGACAATACGCCTACTCGCTGCACACCATAACCCTGCCCTCGCTCGAAGCCGCCGAAGGCCTGGGCCAGTATAGCCCGGCCGCCGACGCGATAATGCAGATGCAGTCGCCCTACGGCATATACATATCGCCCTACTCGGCCCACCTCTACGCCACCGACGCCCGCGCCTACGCCACCAACGGCTACCTGCACGAGTTTGACACCGGCGGCAACCAGGTGTCGCGCGTGATGCTGCGCGGACTCAACCCCGCCCATTTTCTCGCGCTGCCCTGACCATTCATCCCGCACAACACTCAACCACATGAAAGCAACAGCAACAATAATCGCGGCCATGGCCGCACTCGCCGCCTCGGCACAGACACAGAAAGTGGAGGTGGTGGAATACCGCCCCGCACCGGGACAGTTTGTCAACACCATGCCCGAAGGCAACGCTGGCGACTCCGAAGAACTGATGTGCCATCGCTGCAACGAACAGTTGGCCGACAGCAACCTCGTGCACCTCGGCGCGTTCGGGGGCTACATCACCGTGAAGTTCGACCACGCAATAAAAAACCTGCGCGGGAGCGACCTGCGCATATGCGGCAACGCCTTCTACGCCAACAACGACCCCGTTTACGGCCAGGCCACAATAGGCGGGTCGATAGAGCCGGGCATAGTGTATGCAGGCGTGGGCAAAACGCCCGAAACGGCAAAGTGGTATGAGCTGGCAGGCTCGGAATACTACACGCGCGAACGCCACAACTTCACCATAACCTACTACCGCCCCGAAGCCGAAAGCGGCCCTCACTCGCTGCCCTACTCCACCTACGACGAATATCTGCGATGGGAATGTTCGTGGACCGATGCCGACGGCACGCCGCGCGACTCCACCGGGTGGCACATGAAAAACACCTTCCACTCGCAAAGCTACTGGCCCGCATGGATAGATGCCGACCGGATCACCTTCAGCGGCGGATGCCTGCCGCAAAACGCCGTCAACTACGGCACCGACGAATATCCCTCATGGGTGCTCTACCGCTACTCGGCCGACGCCTACGGCTATGTAGACGCGTCGCTAAATGCCGACATATACAGCACGTTCGACCTCGACTGGGCCGTAGACGACAACGGCGACCCCGTGAAACTCGACAGTTGCAACTTCATACGCGTGATGTCGGCCACACTGCAGCACTGCTCGTGGCTGGGCGAGACATCAACCGAGGTGTCGTCGTTCACCGACCTGCACCTCATCGACAACTACGACGACAACCCCATAATCATAACCCCGCGCAAGAGGCCCACGGCCATAACCGCCGTGAAGGCCGGAGAAACACGCGGCAAGCAGGTGCACGACCTCGCCGGACGGCGCGTGCAACACATGCTGCCCGGCCACATCTACATCGTAGGCGGGCGCAAGATGCTGGCACAGTGAACCTTGCGCGCCGCAGCAAAGCAGCGCGCGGCGCGGTTGCAAACAAGGCTTCGTTGCAATGCAAACAAGGCTTCGTTGCCGCCCGAAGAAGCCTTCTTTGCCAAGCAAACAAGGCTTCCTTGCAATCGCGACGCATAGTGCCAAAAATGCTCTTTTTAAACTATTGCTGTCCGGTAAAAAACATGTCTGACACAGTAAAACATTGAAAGGCAGTTTTTACATGTTTTTGGTGAGACACCAAGCTTTTCTTTATCATTTATGGTTTACTGTCTGTTGCCCCTGTAAGGGGCTCATATTATAGGATAGCGGCTTGCCACTATCTGTCACGGCATTACATCGAATTGCCCCTGTAAGGGGCGCATAATTCTTTATGAGGTTGAACTATGCGCCCCTT
>CAVDJG010000126.1:0-6023 GCA_963609005.1 Acidaminococcaceae bacterium | reverse complement strand
ACTACAAGGAGATGAAACCCAACCTCAACGCACGCGAGCGCGGCATACTTGCCGACTACGACAACGCCATACTCTACAACGACTCGGTGGTGAGCGAAATAGTGGGGCGGTTTGAAAACGACGATGCCATAGTGATATATGTGCCCGACCACGGCGAAGAATGCTACGAGGGCGACATGCACTTCTTCTGCCGTCTGCACTCGGCCGAGATCGACGCGCGCCTCGCACACGCCGAGTTTGACATTCCGTTCTGGATTTGGTGCTCGCACAAATATGCCGCGCGCAGACCCGAGATTTTCAAACAGGTGACCGAGGCACGCCACCGCCGCTACATGACCGACGCGTTGCCCCACCTGCTGCTCTACCTGGCCGGCATATACGCTCCCGACTACCACGACGAATACAACATCCTTTCGCCCGACTACAACGAGGCGCGGCCGCGCCTGCTCAAAGGCGTGACCGACTATGACTCACTGAAATAAAACCCACAAGATGCAACAACGACAACCATTGCTGACGCGTGCCCAGTGTGCGGCACTGCGCGGCCTCGCGATAGCAGGCATATTCCTGCACAACTACTGCCACTGGTTAGGCTTCGCGGTGAAGGAGAACGAATACACGTTCACCATGGCAAAATGCCGTTCGCTGGCCTCGGCACTGGCTTCGCCCGACATGAATTTGCCGGTGCACCTGCTGTCGTTTTTCGGCCACTACGGCGTGCCGGTGTTTCTCTTTCTCAGTGCCTACGGGCTCGTGATGAAATATGAAAGCAACGGACACATGACACCGCGCAACGAAGGACTGTGGAATTTCACGCGGCACCACTACACCAAACTGTTCGACATGATGATTGTGGGCTTCGTGGCATTCACCATGGTCGATGCCATAACGCCCGGACAGCACCACTACCAGGTGGCCGACATAATTGGACAACTGCTCATGGTGAACAATATGATGCCCGATCCCGACCATGTGATATGGCCCGGGCCTTACTGGTTTTTCGGACTTATGATGCAGCTCTACCTTGTCTACCGCGTGGCACTGCACCGCCGCAGTTCGGTGTGGGCATTGGCACTCGTCGTGCTGTGCTGGGCGGCACAGGCATGGTGCGCCCCCGAGGGCGATGCGCTCAACCGCGTGCGCTACAATTTCATGGGCGGAGCGTTGCCGTTCTGCGCCGGACTGCTGTATGCACGCCACGGACGGCAACTCGCCCACGGTTCGCTCATCGTCATGACGGTGTTGTCGGGAGCGGCAGTGTTCTTCTTTAGCTTCAATTTCCAGTTGTGGCTGTGGGCTCCGCTGTTTGTGTGCACATTTGCGGTGGGGCTTGTCAAGCTCACCCCGAAGCCCGTATTAGACCGCCTGGCATGGCTGGGCGGCATCTCGGCGGCCATATTCGTGCTGCACCCCATAACCCGCAAGGTGTTCATCCCCACGAGTCGCCACGGCGATGTCTACACGGGTCTGCTGCTTTATGTAGTGGCCACGGTGGCACTCGCGTGGTTCTACCACCGCACACGGCAGCTCTACCGCCAGAAAAACGCCGGCGGCACCGACGGCAGCAAGCCGCAAGAAAAATGACGAGGAAATGAAATTACCGAGAATACCCGACATAGAATTGGCAAACATAAGCCGGTATCGCGGCGAACTGATGGGGGCGGCAATGCTTTTCGTCATACTGTTCCATGTCGGCTTGAACCGCAACGACCCGTTCTACGGATTGCGGCGGTGCGGCAACGTGGGCGTAGACATATTCCTCTTTCTCAGTGGCGTGGGCCTGTGGTTTGCCTGGAACAAGAATCCCGACACGCGGGCTTTCTACCGACGGAGGCTTCTGCGCATCGTGCCCACGTGGCTTGTCGTGGCCGGCACGTTCTACATTGCCGACTATCTCGGGCCTCGGCGCTTCTCGCGTGACATAATCGACCTGATTGGCGACATAACGATAAACTGGGATTTCTGGCTTCACGACGAGCTCACCTTCTGGTATGTGCCGGCCATAATGGCACTCTATCTCGCCGCGCCGCACTACATGAGGCTCATTGCCAAGTATCCCATATACCGATGGCTGCCTCTGCTCCTGGTGGTGTGGTGCGTCATGGTGCAATGGGTGACGCCCATACACCGTGCCGTGGGGCACCTTGAGATATTCTGGAGCAGGATGCCCATATTCTTCATAGGCATAAACATGGGCGAAATGGTGCGCCGCAAGGCCACGATAGAAAGCAACGCCGTGTGGCTGCTGCTGCTCACCTTCGGCATGACCTTCGGCACATGCCTCTATCTTGAGCAGGTGAGGCACGGCAATTTCCCGCTCTTTGTGGAGCGCATGCTCTACATTCCGTTCACGGTGACGGCCATACTCGTGCTCAACCGCATCTTCCGCCGCACGCCGAGATGGTTTAACACGTTCTGCAAGTTTGTGGGGGCGCTGAGCCTCGAAGCCTACCTCATACACATCCAGTTTGTGCTTGTGCACATAGAGCCGCTCCGCCTGGGCTATTGGCCCACGTTTCTGTGCACCGTGGCAGCGACGCTCCCCGTGGCATGGGCATTGAACAAGGCCATGCGCCACGTCACATCAAAATTCAATTAAAGACTATGACAAAGGACATTCTCAAACTTATACGGCCGAAACAGTGGATAAAAAATATGTTCGTGTTCATCCCGATGTTCTTCGGGGGCGAACTGTTCGACACCCATTCACTTGCAGTGTGCGCCATAACCTTCGCCGCCTTCAGCATGGTGGCATCGTCGGTCTATTGCTACAACGACATCGTTGACGTAGATGCCGACCGCCGCCATCCGGTGAAATGCATGCGTCCCGTTGCCTCGGGAGCAGTGTCGATGAGGATGGCCTACTGTCTCATGGCCGTAACCTTTGCTCTGTCGCTCGGCATCACGCTCCTGCTTCCGCCCGAAGTGATGCCCAATGTCACGGCAGTGCTGGTGTTCTACTACCTGCTCAACCTTGCTTATTGCTCGAAACTCAAGCAATATGCCATTGTCGATGTGTGCATAGTGGCCTTCGGGTTTGTGCTGCGCATTCTCGCCGGCGGCTTCGCTTGTGAGGTGACACCCACGGGTTGGCTCGTGATAATGACGTTTCTGCTCACGCTTTTCCTCTCGTTTGCAAAGCGGCGCGACGATGTCGTGCGCATGAACGAAACGGGCGAAGCCCCGCGCAAGAACACCGTGCGCTACAACCTCACGTTCATCAACCAGGCAATAACCATTACGGCCTCGGTCACGCTCGTGTGCTACATCATGTACACGGTGTCGCCCGAGGTGGCCGAAAGGTTCGACACGCCATATCTCTACCTCACGTTTGTCTTCGTGCTGCTTGGACTTCTGCGCTACATACAGATAAGTGTCGTCGACAAGAAAAGCGGCGACCCCACCAAAGTGATATTGCGCGACCATTTCACGCAAATCATCGTCGTGTTGTGGATATTGTCGTTCCTGCTCATGATATATGTAATATGAAAGAGCAGATAAAGATTTTCGATTTCGACGGGACAATAACCAGCCGCGACACACTTATTTGGTTCATCATACACTCCTGCGGCATGTGGCGGTTTGTCATGGGATTTGCGTTGCACGCCCCGCTTCTCGTGCTCATGAAGCTGCACCTTTATCCCAACTACCGTGCCAAGCAACGCATATTCAAATGGTTTTTTGGCGGCATGCCCGTGGCACGGTTCAACACGCTGTGCAGCAGTTTCGCAGCCGACCGCCAGGACCTTCTGCGCCCGAAAGCGGCAAAAGATCTGGCCGACACGCTCGCCGCAGGCGGACAGGTGTATATAGTGAGCGCAAGCATCGACAATTGGGTGAGCCAATTCGCGGCACGCATTGCCCCACACGCAGCCACGCGCCCCACAGTGATAGGCACGCGCGTGGAAACTGATGGCGGACGGCTCACGGGACGTTTTCTCACTCCCAACTGCTACGGGGCCGAAAAGGTGCGCCGCATAAAGGAATACATAACGCGGCGCGAAGATTTTTACATAATTGCCTACGGCGACAGCCGGGGCGACAAAGAAATGCTCGACTATGCAGATGAAAGACATTATAAACCGTTTAGATAGCCGCCGTCGCCAGCAATTGGGCGAGGTGCTGCGTTTCGGCGTAGTGGGAGTGGCGGCAACACTGCTGCAATATGCCATATACTGGGTGCTGCTGCACTGGATTACGCCGTCGCCGGCAATGACCATAGGCTATGCCGTGAGCTTCCTTTTCAATTTCGTTGCCTCCACACGCTACACGTTCCGCGTGAAGGCATCGGCACGCCGTGGAATGGGTTTCGCGCTTTCTCATGCGGTGAACTACATTTTGCAAATAGTCACCCTCAATCTGTTTCTGTGGGCAGGAGTGCCCGAAACGATCGCGCCGGTGCCCATGTTCTGCATCTGCGTGCCTGTGAATTTTGTGCTTGTGAGGTTTTTCCTGAAGAAGAAATAAGCTATGAACCATAAATTTTCAAACAACCCCGTGTGCCGGGCATTCACTACCCTGTTCGGGATAAAGCGCGGCGAGCGTGGCATAGCTGCCGTGATGTTGACCATATTGTTGGCCCTGAACGCCCTCGTAGTGTGCAAATACTATGGCGTGTTCACTCCACCCAATGCCCACTATTGGCATCTTTTCATCAGCAAATTCCACATCTCGGGGTTCGATCCCATTACCTATTCGGTGGTGAGCGACTGGACTGCGGGCTACAATGTCTACCGCCACCCGCTGCTCGCGTTCTTCATGTATGTCCCATATCTGCTCAACCAAGCTCTGATGTGGGCCACCGGCATAAACTGCGCACTGTTTGTCGTGGCGGCCATACAGGTGTTCTGCGCACTGTATGCCGCATTGTTCTGTTTCAGAATATTCCACGAAATTGCCGGGACAAGCCGTGCCGACGCCACGCTGCTCACCGTTTTCTTCTACTCGTTTGCCTTTGTCATGCTCTCGGCAATGGTGCCCGACCATTTCATCATCTCGATGATGCTGCTCACACTCGCACTTTATGTGTCGGGAAAACTCATTGTAAAGGGCAGAAAACTAAAGATGTGGCAGACAGTAATCTATTTCTTCCTCACGGCCGGAACGTCGCTCAACAATGGATTGAAGATTTATCTTAGCGACCTTTTCGTGAACGGAAAGAGCATCTTCCGCCCTAAATTCTTCTTCGGGGCCATAATCCTGCCCGCCGTGCTCGTGTGGGGCGCAGCCAAGATGAGCTACGACCACATAGTGTGGCCGCGCGATGTGGCGGCAAAGGCCGCACGGGCAAAGGCCAAAGCGGCAAAAGAAAAGAAGGCCAAGGCCGCCCAACTGCTTCAGGCGCGCGCCGACTCAATTGCGGCGGCAAACGGAAAAGCGGTAGTTAAAACCGCAAAGGCAGAGCCGGCGAAGCCCAAGAAGAAACGCCGAGTGAGCAAGGGTGCGCCCATATCGCACGGGCAGTTTCTCGACTGGACCGACATATCTACGTCGCGCACAAGTTCTGCCGTGGAAAATCTCTTCGGCGAATCGATACAACTGCACGAAGACTATCTGCTCGGCGACGTGCTGCGATCGCGTCCCATCATAGTGCACTACCGCTCATGGGTGAACTATGCCGTCGAGGCAATAATCTTCCTTTTGTTCCTTACCGGAATATGGTGCGGCCGCAAGTCGCGCTTCTTCTGGCTCGCAATGTCTTATTTCGCACTTGACATGGCTCTGCACATAGGACTTGGTTTCGGCATCAACGAGGTGTACATCATGTCGGCCCACTGGATTTACATAATACCCACGGCAATGGCCTATTCAATGCGCAGCGCACCGCGACGCCTGCTTGTGGCGCAACGGTGCATAATAGTAGCCATAACCGCATTCTTGTGGATACACAACGTGCGGCTGATAGTGCAGTATCTGTATTTCACATAATTTGAGGCAAAGCCCAAACCAACCAACAACGATGATACTGAAGATAAGGAAAAACGAGCGTGTTGAGGCCATAGTAGCCCTGGTGGTGTTTGTTC
>CAVDJG010000125.1:0-6029 GCA_963609005.1 Acidaminococcaceae bacterium | reverse complement strand
GACTCGATGTCGCCGACCCGGGCTTGTGGTGCGACTACAAGCGTCCGGCATTTCTTTTGCCCACAGACAAGAGGTTTTCTGAAATAGCTTCTATATATTATAAGGAGCAGAAACGTCTGTATGGCACTGCCGATTTCTATAGTATGGATCCGTTTCACGAGGGAGGCAATGCCAATGGAGTGGACTTGCGCGCTGCCGGCGAAGCTATCATGCGCGATATGAAGGCTGCAAATCCCAAGTCGGTGTGGGTGGTGCAGGCATGGGGAGAGAACCCGCGTCCTGACATGATACGCCATCTGAAGAACGGCGATATGCTCGTTCTCGACCTTTACTCCGAGAACCGCCCGCAATGGGGCGACCCTTCGTCAACGTGGTATCGCAAGGAAGGGTTCAACGGACACGACTGGGCTTACTGCATGTTGCTCAACTTCGGAGGCAATGTGGGCTTGTTCGGTAAGATACAGCACGTCATCGACGAGTATTACAAGGCACGCCAGAGTCCGTTTGCATCTACGTTGAAGGGTGTTGGACTTACGCCGGAGGGCATAGAAAACAACCCCGTCATGTATGAACTCATAAGCGAACTGCCGTGGCGTGGCTCTAAATTCTCTTGGGAGGAGTGGTTGCACGGCTATGTCGAAGCCCGCTACGGCAACATAAACAACGAAAAGGTGCAACAGGCTTGGCTTCTGCTGGCTAAATCGATATATGGTGCTCCTGCAGAACTCACTGAGCAGGGCTGCCACGAGTCGGTGCTCTGCGCCCGTCCTGCGCTGGATGCTTATCAAGTGTCTACTTGGTCGGAGATGGTGGACTACTATAATCCCGACGATGTCATACGCGCCGCACGCCTCATGGTTGAGGCTTCGCACGACGTGAAGGCCAATGCCAATTTCTGCTACGACCTTGTAGACATCACACGTCAGGCCATTGCCGAGCAGGCACGTCTGGTGTATGCTGAGATAGTGGCTGCATATAAGGCCAAAGACCGCGAAATGTTTGTGCATACAACAAAGAAATTCCTCGACATACTGCTTCAGCAAGACCGGTTGCTCTCGTCGATGCCCGACTTTATGGTTGGTAAACGTATTGCTCAGGCACGTTCGCTCGGAACCAATGCTTCGGAAAGCGACCACTACGAATGGAATGCACGCGTGCAAATAACCACTTGGGGAAACCGCGGTGCAGCCGAGCGCGGCGGACTGCGTGAGTATGCCCACAAGGAGTGGAGCGGAGTGTTGCGCGACTACTATTATCCGCGCTGGAAAGATTATTTCGACGCGCTTGTCGAAACTCTCAATGTTAAGCCTATGCGTGAGTTTGACTTCTATGCCACGGACGTGAAGTGGTCTCTTCTGCACAATGCCTATCCGAGCGTGGCTCAGGGCAATCCGGTGGAATACTCGCAGAGCGCGTTTGTCAATGTGTTCGGCAATTGACCGCTTTGTGTGGTGAGAAATGATTTATTTCTTGTTGAGATGTTGTAGAAAATGAAACAACGACTTTTATCAATCGACATGTTGCGCGGACTGACGATAATCTTCATGATTGTCGTCAACAGTCCGGGCACATGGGAACACATGGCTTCTCCACTGTGCCATTCCGCATGGAACGGACTTACACTCGCCGACACCATATTCCCGTGCTTCATGTTCATTATGGGCATGACTACATATATGTCGCTCCGCAAATACGATTTCCGTCTGTCGTCGGCATTGATGTTGAAGATATTGCGCCGCACATTGGTGCTTTATCTTCTCGGACTGCTTGTGAACTGGACTGTGGCTGGATTTCCGAGTATTCAAGATTTGCGTGTGTTGGGCGTATTGCAGCGCTTCGCAATCACTTATTTTGTGGTGGCTCTCGTTGGATCGACTGTGCCGTTACGCCGCATTCCGTATGTTGCGTGCCTCTTGCTCGCGTTCTATGCAGTGTTGCTTCTTGTCTTCAACGGCTATGCCCACGACGAGAGCAACTTGCTTTCGGTTGTCGATAGGGCATGTCTCGGGCGCAATATGATGAATGATGGAGGCATCGATCCGGAAGGTATTCTCAGTACAATACCAAGCATAGCCCATGTAATGATAGGTTATTGCATCGGAGCAGTAGCTCTCTCTGATGTGCCGCTTAAAGACAAACTGCTCAGCATGGCACAGTGGGGCATAGCAATGCTTTTCATTGGTATGCTGACTGATAGTTTTCTGCCAGTCAACAAGAAGATATGGTCGCCCACGTTTGTGCTTGTTACATGCGGTCTGTCGTTGCTTGCCCTCGTGTTGTTTGCCATTTTGATAGATGTAAAGAATGTGCGTATGCCCAAAAAGGTGCTTCTTGTGTTCGGCGTGAATCCACTTGTTTGCTACGTCTTTGGCGAGTTGTTGTATGCATCGTTTTGGCAGTTGCACATATATGGCGTTCCGGTTCAGGAATATTTCTATTGGACTTTTGCCTCTATCATTGGCGACAACATGCTTGCTTCGTTTATTTCGGCATTGGCATTTACTGTGATAGTTGGAATGCTAGGGCTGTCTCTTTATGTGAAAAGAATATTTGTGAAAATATAGCTTGGGTCAATATTGGCATACGACGGGAAATTTTATTGCATGGCAACAAGCCCTTTTTGGAAAATATTGATTAACTTAGCACGCAAATTAGAGACAACAAACAATTCTGAAAAACAATGAAACACGATTTCGTAACAATCGCCGACCTGTCGAAGGAAAAACTTATGTACCTTATACAGATGGCGCAAGAGTTTGAAAAGTTTCCCAACCGGGAGCTGCTCAAGGGAAAAGTAGTAGCCACACTCTTCTTCGAGCCTTCCACACGCACCCGTCTCAGTTTCGAAACCGCCGCCAACCGGCTCGGTGCACGCGTCATAGGATTCTCCGACGCAAAGGCATCCAGCGTGACAAAGGGCGAGACTTTGAAAGACACAATACTCATGGTGTCAAACTATGCCGACGTTATTGTCATGCGACATTTTGTTGAGGGCGCGGCTCAATACGCCAGCGAAGTATCTCCGGTATCGATTGTTAATGCCGGCGACGGCGCACACATGCACCCCTCGCAGTGCCTTCTTGACCTCTATTCCATATACAAAACTCAGGGAACGCTCGAAAACCTGAACATTTATCTGGTGGGCGACCTGAAATACGGACGCACCGTGCATTCGCTCATTACTGCCATGCGCCATTTCAACCCCACGTTCCATTTCATCGCTCCCGAGGAACTTGCCATGCCGGCAGAATACAAACTCTACTGCGACAACCACGGAATTAAATACGAGGAACACACCGAATTCAACGAAAAGGTGATTGCCGACGCCGACATCCTCTACATGACACGTGTGCAGAAAGAACGCTTCTCCGACCTTATGGAATATGAACGTGTGAAGAATGTCTACATTCTTAAAGATGCGATGTTGCACAGTGCCAAGCCAAACATGAAGATTCTGCATCCGCTGCCGCGCGTAAACGAAATAGCTTATGACGTTGACGACAACCCACACGCCTACTACATTCAGCAGGCAGGCAACGGACTGTTTGCGCGCGAAGCCATATTCTGCGACGTGTTGGGCATTACGCTCGACGACGTGAAAAACGACACGACAATAATACGTTGAGGAAACAACAAACCGTTTAAGTAGCTAATCAAGATGAACAAGACTGAAAGACAGGTGGCCGCAATAAAAAACGGCACAGTAATCGACCATATACCAGCCGAAAAAACTTACCAGGTAGCCAACATCCTGCAATTGCAAACCCTCGACACCCCGGTGACAATAGGCTACAACTATCCGTCGAAGAAGATAGGGGAGAAGGGTATAATTAAAGTTTCAGACAAATTCTTTACCGACGAGGAAATATCACGTCTCTCGGTAGTGGCCCCCAATGTGGTGCTCAACATCATAAAAGACTATGAGGTGGTTGAGAAGAAAACCGTGGAAACACCCGACGAACTGCGCGGAATAGTGCGCTGCAACAACCCGAAGTGCATCACCAACAACGAACCGATGCTTACCGTTTTCAACGTGGTGGACAAGAGGTTGGGCATACTCAAGTGCCACTATTGCGACAAAGAACAGAACATTGACGATGTGAAGCTAGTGTGACACGCATCGCACCGGGCACGCAACAACTGATTCAAATTACATAACCTATAAATGTAAAGCGTATGAAAAAAGACCAAATCGTTTTCGACCTTATCGAAAAGGAACACCAGCGCCAGCTTAAAGGCATCGAACTTATTGCATCGGAGAATTTCGTCAGCGACGAAGTGATGCAGGCTATGGGGTCGTGCCTTACCAACAAATATGCCGAAGGCTACTCTGGCAAGCGCTATTATGGCGGTTGTGGAGTGATTGACGAGGTGGAAACGCTCGCCATAGAGCGCGTTAAGAAACTTTACGGGGCCGAATATGCCAACGTGCAGCCGCACTCCGGAGCACAGGCCAATGCCGCAGTGCTGCTCGCAGTACTGAAACCTGGCGACACTTTCATGGGGCTTAACCTCGCACAGGGAGGCCACCTTTCACACGGTTCACCAGTCAACACGTCGGGCATTCTCTATCATGCCATAGGCTATAACCTCAACCCCGAAACCGGACGCGTGGACTACGACGAGATGGAGAAACTCGCCATCGAGAACAATCCCAAACTGATTATCGGCGGAGGTTCGGCATATAGCCGTGAATGGGATTACAAACGCATGCGTGAAATAGCCGACAAGGTAGGGGCACTGTTCATGGTTGACATGGCTCACCCGGCCGGACTCATTGCTGCCGGACTGCTCGACAACCCGGTGAAGTATGCTCACATCGTTACATCGACAACCCACAAGACATTGCGCGGACCGCGCGGCGGCATCATTCTCATGGGTAAGGACTTCGAGAACCCGTGGGGTCTTAAAACGCCTAAGGGCGTTGTGAAAATGATGAGCCAGCTGCTCAACTCTGCCGTATTCCCCGGAACTCAGGGCGGACCGCTTGAACATGTCATCGCAGCAAAGGCCGTTGCATTCGGCGAGGCTCTGCAACCGGAATTCGAGGAGTGGGCACGCCAAGTGCAGAAGAATGCCAAAGTGCTGGCCGACGAGCTCATAAAGCGTGGCTTCGCCATAGTAAGCGGCGGCACAGACAACCATTCCATGCTCGTAGACTTGCGTCCGAAATATCCTGAACTCACCGGCAAGGTTGCCGAGAACGCACTCGTGGCAGCCGACATAACGGTAAACAAGAACATGGTGCCGTTCGACACCCGCAGCGCATTCCAGACTTCTGGCATACGTCTTGGCACTGCTGCCATCACCACACGTGGCGCAAAAGAAGACCTTATGGTTCTTATTGCCGAACTGATAGAGCGTGTGCTCGACAATCCCGAGAACGAAGATGTAATAGCCGAAGTGCGTTGCAAGGTGAACGAAACGATGAAGAATTATCCGTTGTTTGCCTATTGATAGGGTAAAAGAAACAGAGTAGAAATCATAACAAATGGCGATAATGTCTGCATCCTGTTGTGGAATGCTCACATGTCGCCATTTTTCGTATTCATAATCGCATTCACATCATGAGCGTAACCTTGCAATATGTAGTCGTGTTCCTGGCTGTTGCGGCATCGGTGGCCTATGTAATGCGCCGCATAAGGCGTGTGTTGCAGGCTCGCAGAAGCGGCAGACCGGGTTGTGTGGGGTGTCCGTTGAAAGATGCTTGCGCCAAATCGCAATGCGAAAATACAACGAAGCAACGCCATACTGATGTCTCTGAATGTTGAAGATATAGGGTAAACCAGGACATATAGCGTAGGCTAAATAGAAAATCAACCAACTGAAGCCTAACTGTATATATGCAAAAAAAAAAGGATTTTACGCTTGGTAAAATCCTCTTTACTTTGTGACTCCGCTGGGATTCAAACCCGGAACCTTCTGATCCGTAGTCAGATGCTCTATTCAGTTGAGCTACGGAGCCTCGTTTTAGGTAGTGGATAGGGGAATCGAACCCCTATGCCAAGATTGAGAATCTTGTATCCTAA
>CAVDJG010000124.1:0-6032 GCA_963609005.1 Acidaminococcaceae bacterium | reverse complement strand
ACCGTGGGAATAGCTTGTTTATTGCGAAGCCAAGCACAATGGGCAGTATCACAACCTGTATTATCGACATGAACATCGACAGAATGTTTACATCCACCGTCTGCCCTGCATACAGATATGTGAGCAATGGTGTTGCCACCGGCGCGAGTACCGTTGACACCGCAGTCATGCCAACCGACAGTGCCACGTCGCCCTTGGCAAGATAGGTCATCACGTTGGATGATGTGCCGCCGGGGCAAGTGCCCACCAATATCACGCCCACGGTGAGCTCGGGCGAGAGGTTGAAGCAGCGCGACAACACGAAAGCCAGCAGCGGCATAATGGTGAATTGCGCCACAAAACCAATCAGCACGTCCTTCGGGTGACTGAACACAACGCGGAAATCAGACGGTTTCAGCGTGAGTCCCATGCCAAACATCACGATGCCCAGCAACGTGTTTACATAACTTGTCTTTATAAAGCTCACCGCTTCGGGTTTCAGCAGCGCCAGCAATGCCATGCATATCACTATGACCGACATGTGCCTGCCGAAGAAATCAGACACTTTTCTCAAAAAATCCATATTCTTTTTATATAGACGTAGACAACCTACGCAAAGTTTCACTGTTTTTATTCGCCCACCAACGGGAACATCGACATGCGGTAGGCAAGAAATCCGTAGGGAATGAGCTTAATGCTTATGTTCTTCTTCAATGTGGCGGGAGGGGTGAGAGGCATTACCGGGTCGCCCTTGTCGGGATTCCAGTCAACCAGTTCTGCCTTGGCGTTTATGGCCAGGGGAGCACTTGTGTAGCTCCATGCAAACGGGTGGTGCACAGCCTGAGTCTCTACCGTGCAACTGTCGAGGCTCTCAGGTGTGAGCGCATAGCGGTATTCTGTCCACAACTCCTCGTTTATGTCGAAATTGTCGCGGTTGGCCTGCTGCATCGAAACGGCAAAGAGCAACGGACCGTAAGTCACCCACGCGCAACGTCCCTGGTCGATGAAACCGTCGAGCTTCATGTTGTTGCTGGTGGGCACCATGATGCCCCACGACGGGGCTTTCTTGCCCTGGTAGTAAGGAAACTTCTCGCATCCCTTCACCAAAGTGGGCTTCATGGGGAACGTGAGCTGTATCTTGTCGCCGTCGTTCCACTTGTTGTCGAGCACTATGAAGTGGTCAACCACCTTGCATTTCACCGCCTTGCCGTTGATTGCCACTGCCGGACTGGTGCACCATGCAGGCACGCGCATGCGCAGCACCTGCTTTCGCGGGATTGATTTCAGTGTGAAATTGAGCACACCACTAAACGGATATTCCGTTTCGCAAACTATGTCGTAGAGCCCGTCGCGTGTCTGTAGATGTGCCGGACCATAGGTGAGCCACATTATGTCGCCCTCGCCGTTGCCCATGGCCATGTTCATTATGTAGTTGGGCAGGGCGCGGTTGATGTTTGAGGGGCAGCAAGTGGGCCAGTGCATCTCCTTGTAGTAGGAACCGTCGTCGCGTATGCGCAGGTGAAATCCCGGTATGCGGTTGGGCGCCTGCGTATAGACACACTGCGAGAAAGTGGAGTTAACCGCGCCCGGCAGAGCATTGAAGGCATCCTGCTCTATGCGGTCGCCGTAGCAGGCATTGCCCGTGGCGCGTGCCATCCAAATGTTCGACCACATGAAGTCGCTTATGTCGCAGCTCTCGGCAGCCTCGAATGCCCCTATGCCGTGCAGGTGCTCGTTAGACGAGTTCACGCCTGTCGGCAGCATTGAGTTGGCTTGCAGAAACTCATAGTTGTTTACCGATGCGGCCAAGTATTCGGGATTGCCGTTGAACGTGTAGGCAATGGCCGGCAGCTTTGAGGCTTCGTTCCAGCTCACCCCGTGGCATATCGCAGTGCGCAGAAATTCTTTCTTGCGCGCCCAGGAGTCGATGAAGGCGGCATCGTAGTTGCCGAGCACCTTCAAGGCGCGGTTGGCAAAGCTCATGTCGCCGGTGATGCGCGAAAGTTCGAACATGTTTTCCACGCCCACAAGACGGCGTTCGGTGTCGAGGTCGGTGCCGCCGAAAGGCTCTGTGCGGTTTTTGTCGAAGGCGAACATCGGGAAGTTGGCATACACCTTCTTCAGCATTTCAAGCACACGCTGCTCTCTTGTGGCACTGTAATAGGCCAGAGCCGATCGGCAGAACACCGCTTCGCTCCAGTAAAGTCCGTGGTCGGCCGTCGTCTTGCCCCATGATTCCACATAGTCTTTGTTGTTCGACATTATATATCCGTTGGGCTTCTGGCGTGCAATGACGGCTTCCATCACGTCGTGGCTGCGTTTCATTAGATATTCGTCGTCGAGCAGATAGGCCAGGCGCACAAAGCCGTCGGTGTAATAGCCGGTTTGCTCGTAATGCCACCAACCGGGTTCGTCGGCCGAAGCCCATCCTTTTGCAAACTCGGTGTAGTTTATGCCTATGGTCTTTGTCATGCCTTCGGCTGCACGTTGCGCCCACTCCTTGAGCCATCCCTCCGGCTTCAGTTCGCCGAGTTCAAAAGGAGAATATACTTTTTTGTTGAGCTTGGCCGTAGGCACACTTTGTGCCGTTGCCGTAAGGGCACATGCTAAGAATGTGCCTATAACGAATGCTGATGTCTTCGTTTTCATATTGTTGTCAGTTTTTTTATTTCATTCCACTGCGCAACAACACATTGCTGCGCAGGCAGTCGCCATAGAAAAAGAGTTCCTGCAAGTGCAGGTTGCCCACTGGAAAGAAACTTTCGAGTGGTGCAAAAGCATAGCGGCCGGCATCGATGCCCTTCACCACCAGCACCTTGTGTGCCGTATCGACGCTCACGGTGACAGCCGTGGCATTGTCGCGCGGCACTGCTGCGGTGGCATAAGGAAAGCGTGTGTCGTCGGGTTTGGGCTTGGCTCCTGCCTCGATCAGTGTGGCCGCAGTGCTTGTGGTTGTCCACGACACGGGGTTTATGCACCCTATGTTGCCGTCGCACAGCAGCGGACACATGGCATCGGGCGAAGTAACGCTGTTAAAATTCACCGTCACGCCACGCGACACGGCATCGTTTGCCAGTTTTATGTGCGAAGTGCGGTGCCCCGTCTGCGTCGCAGTGTCGATGGCATTCACCCCGTAGCCCACGATATATGCCGCTATGAGGCGACTGTAAGTGTCGTCGTCGATATGCTTCAGCACCTCCTTCACCATTTGTCCGCCTTGGCTATATCCCGCAAGCACAAACTTTCGGCCACGGTTGTAGTGGCTGAGATAATAGTCGAATGCATCAATGGCGTCGCCCACCGCCACTTTGCCCGCCGTCTCGGCCGCATCGCTTTCTAGAGCTTCAAACGTGGCTTGGCGGTAATAGGGCATGAACAGGTTGGCCCGTGTGGCGAATATCGTGTCGGCAAGTTCGGCCGACAGTTGCCACGCGTCGCGGTGTGTGGGGTTTGAAGGGTCGGCATTGTGGTGCAAGTTTCCTGCCTCGTCGGTCCAGTCGGTCACACATGTCGGCAGCAGATAGAACACGTCGGGCAAACTGTCGTTGACACTCTCAAAGCGGTTCTGCCCTTCAAACCACAGGTTTTTGTCCGACCAGTCGAGCGCGGCACAGGTTGTGTCGGCTTTGCTTACGGCCACATACTCCTTCATGCGCGCCTTCTCCGAAGTGCCGTCGGTGTAGAAATCGTCAATTTTCCATTTGCCGTTCTCCATCACCAGGTCTATGCCTACGCGGTTTTTCACCCCCAGGTTTGTTATGTCAACCTCGGCATGGCATTTGCCCGGGTTTGTGCCCGACATGGTTATGATGTTCATCGAGAGATTTCTGAAATCCTGTCCGCACACCCAATGGTCGTAGTCGAAAAATCCAATCATGCCCTCGGCTTCACAATCCTTGTCTATTTCCTCCACCTCATGCAGCACGTTCAGGTAGTCGGCCGACATATACAGGGCGTTGAAATCGGGCATCTTGCCCGTAATCGACAGGTCTTTCTCGGCCTTGGCATACCATTTGAACACGTCGGCATAAATGCCTTTCAGGGCTTTTGCCGCTCCGGCATCGGTTGTCGCGTCTGCTTCGGCAGCCGAAAGCGACAGTTCTGCCGCCTTTGCAGCGGTGCCGGCATCAAGCCCGTTGGTGCCATTGTTTCTTATGCCGCAGCCCGTAAAGGCGAGAACCGCAGCCAGGGCATATAACATTTTCATATTGCTGACAGTTTTTTTATTTACGCTTGCAATTCACACAACGATAATGGTAATGGTCGGTTCGCAAACTGCATATATAGCATGTTGTGTTGATAGTGTTGTGATATGGAGCCATACTCGAACCGGCAGCATACTGGTAAGGCTTTGGTTCGTAGCCTATGCCGCCGCATTTCGAGCATGTTCCGCTACTGCTGCGGTTTCTGCTGCTCCGGTTTCCGCTGCGCGACGAACCGTTGTTGCTGCCGCCTCCATCGCCGGTAACTACCATGCGACCGTTCTGATCGTATCCCACGCCCGTACCGTCGGGATATGTAGTAGACGACAAGGTGCTGTATCCCTGGCCATGGCAGTTCTGGCATATCTTGCTTCCGGCGCAACTTTTGCATGGATACCACATGCCGCCATAGGCGCGCCCGTAGGTGCCGCCCGCACCATTGCATATGCTGCACATCTTATTGCCGTGGCACCAGATGCAGGGGGTGGATGTTATCGACAGTATAGAGCCGTCGGCCTGCATTGTGCTTTGTCTGCGCCCGCCGCCCGGAAGGGTCTCGGTCCAGGTCTTGTCACCCGGTTTGCGGGTCGTACTGTATCCGTACTGGTTGGTGGTGGCGTTGTTTTGTGCATAGGTGGTGTTGTTTTGTGCGTGTTCGGGGTTGATGCCGCCAACGTAGTGTAGGCTCATGCCTTCATTCCAATTCTTTTTTATCCATTCACTTATGTTGCTGCACGAGGTGTTGTAAGCCTGTTGTGGTGTGCGGCCGGTTAAGTTGCCATAAGCAATAAGATAATCTCCGTAACCATATTCCACCAAATGTAGACGGTAGCCCTTGTCCCAAAGTTTCTTTATCTCCGAATTTAAGTTGTAGTCTTTTGTCCATGTATAGCCTTGGGTTGATATGTTGGTGCCCTTGGTCATTACCCAAAGCCATTTGCCCGACTCAAATGTTGCCGATGTGAGGAAATATCCTTCATTGCGTTTCTTTTTATACCAAGGATCGAGATTGTTTGTCGTGCTGAAATAATATGACTGAGAGGTATAGCCTTGACGTTTTGACATGACTACAAACCACTTGCTTTCACTGCGGCTGACAGCGGTGATATAGTAGCCGGCATCCCACTTTTCCTTGATCCACGCTTCGGGTAATGAAGCTTTGTAGCTGTATGATTGGTCGGTAAATTTACTGTCTTTCGACATTGTCACGAACCACCCGTTGCTGGTGTATGCTACGGATGTAATGTATTTATCCTCATCCCAGTATTGTTTTATTTTATCCTTATCGAGTTCATTACCCTTACCGCTGTAAAACCATGTCTGGTTTGAATACTCGGGGTTCTGCTCCATGAGCAATATTGTGCGGTTTTGCGCTACCATCGGCAACACAGAAAGCAGAAGACTGACTGTAAGAAGAAAAAGTTTTCGCATAAGATTGTAGGTTAGTTGCCCGTTGGTGGAATTGGTTTTATGCATATCCCACTGACAGAAATGAATAAAGTTGATAAATATGAGCACGAAGTTGCATGTTGCAACAGACTTTTCTTTTGGTGGCATGCCGACGTTCAAACCGTTCGGTTCAATTCGTCTTACGCACAGCCTTTATGCAAAGGTCGCCAAAAAGCACGAGATATGCAAGCAATTCAATGAAATTCTAGCATAAGAATTATTGGTGTCCGGTAAAAAAAACGATTTGACATTGTAAGGCATTGAAAGGCAGTTTTTACATGCTTTTGGTGAGACACCGGGCTTTTCTTTATCATTTATGGTTTACTGTCTGTTGCCCCTGTAAGGGGCTTATATTATAGGATAGTGGCTTGCCACTATCTATCAAGGTATTCTATTCCATTG
>CAVDJG010000123.1:0-6096 GCA_963609005.1 Acidaminococcaceae bacterium | reverse complement strand
CCAGTAAACCCTGTCGGACTGATTGCCTCCGAGTTCCGTCCGTCCGACGATGCCACCACGTTTCTGTTTCTCGTGCCGTCAAACTTCATGGCCGTCACATCGCTGCGCAAGGCGGCCGAAATACTCACGAAGGTGAACGGCGACACGGCCACGGCTTCGGAGTGCACGGCACTGGCCGACGAGGTGGCAGTGGCATTGCAGAAACATGCGGTGGTGTATCATCCCAAATACGGCAAGATATATGCCTTCGAGGTTGACGGCTATGGCAACCACTACATGATGGACGATGCCAACGTGCCCAGTCTGCTTGCCATGCCCTATCTGGGCGACGTGCCCGTTGACGACCCCATATACCAGAACACGCGGCGTTTCGTGTGGAGCAAGGACAATCCCTATTTCTTCAGCGGCAAAGAGGGCGAAGGCATAGGCGGACCGCATGTGGGCCGCGACATGGCATGGCCCATGTCGATAATGATGAAGGCATTCACGAGCACCGACGATGCCGAGATACGCCGCTGCCTTGAACTCCTGCAGCGCACCGATGCGGACACAGGCTTCATGCACGAGTCGTTTGACGTTAACGATTCCAACAAGTTCACGCGTGCATGGTTTGCCTGGCAGAACACCCTTTTCGGCGAACTTGTGCTGAAACTCGTCGATGAAGGCAAGGTTGACCTGCTGATCAGCGCACGCCGGTAGCCACAGGTCGCCGATCATGAACTAACACATTGCCGCCAACCTTGCCCCGGGCTGACGGCGTGACCCACTACGATATGCCCGAAAAAAACAACTACAACCCTTGTGCAGCCAAGCATGCCGTGGCGCCCGCCCGCCTGTGCCTCATGCTTGGCATCTGCCGTGCTGTGGCAGCCGTGGCGCTTGCCGTGGCCCTGTCGCCGCTTTGCCGTGCGGCAAGCATCGACACGCACAACGTGCTTCGCAGCTACACCACCGCCGAGGGGCTTTCCGACAATACGGTGAAATGCGGTCTGCGCGACCGCTACGGTTTCTTGTGGCTCGGCACATCCAACGGTCTCAACTGTTTCGACGGGGTGTCGTCCATTGTCTACCGCAATTTCAACACCGACAGCAAGTCATTTGGCAACAATGTCGTCGTGTCGCTGCTTGAGCACGGCGACGACATTCTTGTGGGCGGCACCGTGGGGCTTTATGTTTTCAACCGTGCCGAAAACCGCTTCTCGCGCTTCTCGGTGGCAACGCAGTATGGCGTTGTGGTGAGCAGTTTGGTGCAGAAGATGCTGCTCACGCGTGGCGGACATGTGTGGGTGTGCACGCTCGGTCAGGGCGTGTTTGTCTACACACCGTCGTCGGGACGGCTCGTGCAAGACTCCCGCAACGGCGGTTTTGCATGCGGCGCGGCACAGGGCAGCGACGGCAACGTGTATGTGGCCAACATCGACGGGCACGTAAATGTGTTCACCGAAAGCGGCCGCCATGTGCGATCGTTCTACATTCCCGGCTATGTGAACGACAAGAACAAGCTCGGGGTGTATTGCCTTAACGGCGGCATCTGGGTGGCCACCGATGCCGGACTTTACCGGCTCGACAGCCGCCGGGGCACGTTCGACTGCTATGCCACGCCTCCGGCCACCGGACCAATAAACGGCATCGTGAGCGAGAACAGCCATGCGCTGATCCTTGCCACAAGTGCGGGCCTTTACCGTTTCGACACCGTTTCGCGGCAATTCGCCCGTCTCGACGGGGCCGACGGCATTTCGGGTCTTGCCGACCAAAACCTCAACGGACTGCTGCTTGACGGCGACGGCACCCTGTGGCTTATGACCAACCGCGCCGGACTGTGCTGCCTGCCCAAACGGCCTGCATTTGCCCGCTTCATAAGTCTGCCCGATGTGGGCAACGGCGAGAAATCGCTCGTCACGAGCTTCTGTCCCGATGGCAACGATGCGGCATTTGTGGGCACCACAGGCGGGCTATATCGTTACAACCGGCGCAGCGGCACTTTGCAACGCTTCGGCAGCATTGGCAACGAGGCCGTAACGTCGCTCATGGCCGACGGCGGAACACTTTGGGTGGGCACAGAGCAGAACGGGCTCAAGACAATCGACCTTGCCACGGGGCATGTGAAGTCGTTTGTATATTCGGAGAAACTTCCTTACACCGTCACGAGCAACACCATAAGGTGCATCTTCAAGAGCCGTGCCGGCCGCATATATGTGGCCACCAACTGGGGCATATGCCGTTTCGACAGCAGTTCAGATCATTTTCTGCCGTTCAGGGTGCTCAACTCCATGACCGACTATGTGTCGTTGTGCGAAGACCGTAGCGGATGCCTGTGGGCGGCATCCGACAACCGCGGCGCGTTTCGCTATTGGCCCAAGAGCGACGAGATTGACTCCTATGCCTGCGACAGCCGCAACCCCAAGTCGATAACGAGCAATTCCTTGCGCAGCGTGATGTGCGACAGCCAGGGACGGGTGTGGTTTGCCACCAAGGGCGGCGGCCTGTGCCGTTACGACAAGGCCACGTCGGCCTTCACACGCATACAGGGCATCGACGACAACGTGCATTTCGTGGCCGAAGACCGCCGCCGCAACATCTGGGCGGCAACCGATGCCGGCCTCGTGAAGATTGTGGGCGGGCGTGGCGATGCCGTGGTGCAGATGGCAAGCCAGGCCGACCTGTGGCAGGGACGCCTCATGCAGACTGCCACGCTCAACCTTGCCGACGGGCACATGCTGCTCGGCAGCGAGAACGGCTTTTATTGCATCAACCCCGACAGGCTCTCGGCCGTGCGTCAGCATGCGCCCGTTTATGTGGTGTCGGTGAGTCTTCCCTATGTGGCCGACTCCAAATCGGAACTGTGCAACATAGGGCTCGACCGCCTGCTCTATGTCACGCGCAAGGTGACGTTGCCCTACCGCGACAACAGTTTCACGCTGCATTTCTCGTCGCCGCGGGCCGCCGCGTCGCGGAGCGTGCGCTACGAATACATGCTTGAGGGCTTTGACAGGCAGTGGGCACACGGCACCGACAACCGCGAGGCCACCTATGCCAATGTGCCTCCGGGGCATTACAGGTTTGTGTTGCGCGAAGCCGGCGACAACGACAGCGTTACTGCAATCGATGTTGAAGTGCTGCCGCCGTGGTATCGCACCCCCGTGGCCTATCTGCTGTATGTGCTTGCCGCCGTGGCCTTGGCGTGGTTTGCCGTGAGGAGGGCCAAGCACGTGCTGCGCCACCGCTACAACGCACGGCTCGGACGTATGCGCCGCGACCAGGAAAAGAAATCGTTTGAGGAGAAAATACGCTTCTTTGTAAATCTCGTGCATGAGATACGCACGCCGTTGAGCCTTATCTCGCTCCCGTTGGAGCGTCTTGAGCAGACGAAGCGCAGCGACACCGACCGCCGCTACATGGAGGTAATACGCCGCAACATGAATTATCTGCTCGGCATAACCAACCAGTTGCTCGATTTCCAGAAATTAGAGAGCGGCACAAAGCAGCTTTGCAAGACCGACACATCGATGAAGGAAATGCTGCACGACGCGTGCAACTATTTCGACGCTTATGGCGATTTGGAACACAAGCGGGTGGAAACCGACTTGCCCGAAGAAGATGTGGTGACTGCAATCGACCGCGACTGCATAAAGAAAATACTCATGAACCTCATGAGCAATGCCCTGAAATATGCCCGCACGCGCATTGTCGTAAGCATGGCCGACAACGGCGACGGCAACGTGGCAGTGCGTGTGATCGATGACGGGCCGGGCATACCCGATGCCGAGAAGACAAAGATATTTGAGTCGTATTATCAGGTGGGCGGCGACAGGATAGCCAACATGCTCGGCACCGGACTTGGACTGGCCTATGCCAAGACACTCGCCACGGCGCATGGAGCACGGCTCTCGGTGAGCGATGCGCCCGGCGGCGGCTCGTGTTTTGAACTGTTGCTGCCCATAGAACGTGTGGGCAACGCGCCGGCCGACGATGCATCGGTGGACGAACCTGCTGTTGTGGCTAATACTGCTCCGGCTGCCGACGACGGCAAGACGCGCAGTTTCAGCGTGCTTGTGGTGGAGGACAATGCCGAACTGCTGTCGATGGTGTGCGAAGCTCTGCACGACTGGTACAGGGTGTTGCGTGCCGTCAACGGCGTTGAGGCTCTAAATGTGCTCGCCGGAGAAACAGTGGATGTGGTGGTGAGCGATGTGATGATGCCCGTAATGGACGGCATCGAACTGTGCCGACGCGTGAAGGGCGACATGAATTACTCGCACATACCGGTAATTCTGCTTACGGCCAAGACCACGATAGAGGCAAAGGTGGAGGGAATGGAGAACGGGGCCGACGTGTATATGGAAAAGCCTTTCTCTATGCAGCAGCTTCACTTGCAGATAAACAACCTGCTGCGCATGCGGCAGGAGTTTCACAAACGCATGCTTGAACTCGACGGCGATGTGGCAACGGTGCAGCCTTCGGAGTATGGACTTACACGGCAGAACCTGCAGTTTGTTGAGGGTGTGCAGCGCATTCTCAACGAGAACATGGGCGACGAGAGCTTCTCCATCGACTCCATGGCCGGCATGATGAACATGAGCCGGTCGAGTTTCTACCGCAAACTGAAGTCGCTCACGGGCCAGTCGCCGGTAGATTTTCTCAAGGTGCAGCGCATAAAGCGTGCCGCGGCATTGCTGCCCGAAGGCTACAGCGTGGCCGAAGTGTCGGTGAAGGTGGGGTTCAGTTCGGCGTCGTATTTCACAAAATGTTTCAAACAGCATTACGGCATGTTGCCCAAAGACTATGTGAAAGAATTGAAGGCAGGCAATGTCCCGTCGGCACCGCAAGACTAAGTGAAATCATGATAAAGCCGCAACAGCAGTCGTGTTGCGGCTGAAATGGTTCATTCGCCGTCGGGCGTGCCGAACACGGGGAACCCCTTGGCATCCCATTCCATGTGTTTCAGGCGTATTTTCTTTACATATTCGTTGCCTTCCTGTTGTTTGGTTTCATACAGAAGCCATGTAGTTTTGCCGTTGGTGCTGCCTACGACGCAGGCGCTTGTGGCTCCTAAAAACTTGCTTCCCGCTGCCGACATGAACACCGGCGTGGCACGCTTGTGCCATGAGGCGGGGTTGAGCAGGTCGCTGTCGATGCTCGCATAAATCATGCCCGTGACGTTGTAAACGGTCCAGTTGGCCGAGGCTGAGTAGCAGATGATGATGTGCCGCCCGTCGCGCGACATTATCGGTTCGGGATTTTCATTGACATAAATGGGGTAGGCCGACCGGCTTCCGTCGGGATTTATCCATTGCCGTTCCCATTCATATTCGGGTCGCGATATCATCACGCGTTCCGAACCTATCGTCCACGGGTTTTTCATCGACGCTATGTATATGCACTGCGTTTCTTCTTCGGCGCGCCGCTTGGGCCATCCCGACCACACAAGATACTGGCGGCCCTTCACGAAAAATGTCGAGGGGTGTATGCTCCAGTTCCATTCCCGGTTGGTTGTCACCACGCCCTTGTGTATGAAGCGTCCCTGCATAGGGTCGGCCGAGGCATTCTCGAGCACGTTTATGTGGTGGTTGTCGGTGTTTCCGTCGTCGGCCTCATAGTAGATGTACCATTTCCCGTTTATGCGGTGTATCTCGGGCGACCAGATGTTGCGCATGCCCGCCGTGTCGCTCGGCTGCCATATCACCTTGCCCGTGTCGCGGCCAAGAGTGTACAGGTCGGCGGTGTGCCACAGGCGTATGCACGCTTTGGTGGAGTCTTGCATCGTGTAGTAGTAGCCGTTGCCGTAAGCCATGGCATAGGGGAGGGTGCGGCGTGTGAAGAGAGTGCTGCTTTCGGCGTTTCGGTTGTCGCCGCATGAGCACACCAAAGCGGCAAGGGCGAGTGTGGCGGCAATATGTTTAAAGGTCATAGATGGCATGTGGAGTGATTATGATAAGGTGCAAACTTACTTATTTTTTTCATTATAGCCAAGGCACTGCTTTTGAAAAAAACTCAAAAAACAAGCCTATCATCCGGCCAATTTGCCCTTTTACAGTCGTTGCATGCAGAAAATCTGTTCAAAAAATGACAATAACCAATCATTGACCTATTCTTTAC
>CAVDJG010000122.1:0-6096 GCA_963609005.1 Acidaminococcaceae bacterium | reverse complement strand
AAGGGGCGCATAGTTCAACCTCATAAAGAATTATGCGCCCCTTACAGGGGCAATGTGTTCACAGAACCAATTATAAAAATGCCTTTGTCGGCATCACTTCACGAGTGTTTTCTTCACGCTGCCGTCGCTCATCTTTATGATGTTTATGCCGGGCACGGGGCTTTGCAGCCGCGATCCGCTTGCGGAGTAGCGGGCCGTTACGCGCGGCGTGGTGCTTGAGCAGGCTTCGCCTATGGCAGTAGTGCCTCTGTTGAGGTCAACATAGGCCGTGGCCGATGGGTCTGACGTGGCCGTGTCGCTGTCGAGCAGGTAGTGCGACTTCACGCGGAAGGCGTGTCTGTCGCCCTTGAGATTGTCGAAGGTGCATGTTTCTTCTCCGGCTGCCACGTCGTGCGAGGCGTTGAACGTGAGCACCTGGTCGCCGGCCTTGATGTCTTGCGTGGCCTTGAAATAGTCGATGGCGAAGGGTGCTCCGGCGTTTGTGAGTATTATGAGTCGCTGGTCTTTGCCGCCTGTTTTCACGGTGATGGTCTTGTCGAGATAGCCGTGTTCGCTGTCGCCCTGGTCGTCGAAGTCGATAGTGTAGGTGTCGTCGTCGGTGTAGATGAGCAGCGCGTCGCCGTAGTAGCCGCAGGCCTTGATGCTAAGTGTGAACTCGTCGGCGTGTGCCGTGTTGAGTTCGGGTGTCTGCAGATAGCCGTAATAGTAGTTGTATGAGCACCCGAGCATGCCGTTCAGCGTGCCGTTGTTCACTCCCGTCCACCCGGCGTAGTCGGCATAGTCGTCAAACTGCGTGTCGGTGTAGTTGTAGAGATAGGTCATCTCGTCGATGTCCTCGGCAGAATCGACGGTCTTGTCGAATGTCTCCTCGATGAGCACATGGTCTTTCTCGTCGGCCGTGGCGGTGTAGACGGTGTAGTCGCTCACCGTGTAGCTTGTGGCCTTGGGTGCTGTCTGCCAGTTGGCGGTGTAGCTGTCGGCGGTGATGTCGGTGGCCGTGAGGCCCTCGGGCGCGCTCACGCCGAAGGCATGGTGGGTGGTTGACTTCGAGAACATGCGCTGGTAGTGTGATCGCACGCGGTAGTAGTATTCAGTCTCGGGGTCGAGGTTGGAGAATGTGTAGGTGCAGTCTTCGGAGTCGTCGTAGTAGGTGTCGTCGCCGCCGAACTGTGAGGAGTTGTCGCCGAACACCGCTTCGAGATAGCCGGCACGCCCGGTGGTGATGTCGAAGTTGTCGAGAATGAGATGGCAACCGTCGCTAAGTTCGGGGCGCAGGCGGAACCCATAGTAGTTGTTGGCGAAGGCATACTGCAGCGACTGGTCGAGGTCGATGGTTCTTCCGGTGAGAAATCCCCCGGCGGTGAACGCTCCCACCTGCTGCCATCCGTCCTCGGCGAGCACGTCGATATACACATAGCCGTAGCTGTATTTGTCGAGTGTGTCGGGGCCTTCAACCTTCATGAAGAAATTGGCTGTCTTGTATTTTGAGTAGTTGTAGGGCGAGGCGATGCTGTCGCCCGAGTTGAGTAGCAGTGCCGGAGTGCCGTTTTCGCCGCCGTCGGGAGTGAATGCGGTGCGGTTGAGTGTCCAGTCGCCGCCGATGGTGCTATTGTCGAAGTTCTCGGTTATGTTGGCATCGCCCTCGGTGGTGTACACCTTTTTATACAGGTCGATGCAGTAGTCGTAGGCCTTGCGCACGGGTTGCCAGTTGATTGTGAAGCCGTCGGCCTTGAAAGCCGTGGCGGGAAGGACGGCAGGTTCGGCGAGGAAGGCTGCGGTGGAAGTGATTTTTATGTCGTCGATCACGAGGGCGTTCTGCGTGGCGAAGGCTATGAAGCCGTCGTTGTCGGCACTGTAGTTGTCGAAGGTGAACGTAACCTCGTTCCAACCCTGCTTGGGATATACCCGCACGGAGTAGCCGTCGCCAGCGTCGGTCTTGGCGTAGGTGCCGCTAAGGTAGCCTCCCTTGTAGGGCACGATGTCGAGCGATGAACCCTTTGTCACCGTCACGCCGTCGCGCTCGGTTGATATTGCCTTGATGCGGCACGTTACTGTTATTCTGCCGGAGTAGTCGCCCAGCGGCGTGAGTATCTCGGCCACGCTCTCGCCGTCGGAAGAAATGAGCGCGCAGCTGCCTCCTGCGGCATAGACCCCGGTGCCCGCCCATGTGCCGTCGGCAGTGAGCGAGGAGTTGATGTATATGTTGCTTTCCTCGCTCGCGAGCGGCGACGAGGTGTCGGGAGCGTCGGATGTTCCGCCGCTGAACTTGCCGAAGTCCTCGCTAACGAGAACCATCGACGACTGGCTCGACGCCTTTTTCGCAGTCAGGCGCAATGCCTGGGGTGCCGTGCTGCCGGCAGCGGTTCTCGACAGAAGATGTTTCTTTGCGGCATCGGCCGTTGTAATCGGGCGGAAGAGGGCCTGCGCGCCTGCTCCCGTAGCCATGGCGAGAAATGCGGCAAGCACAACTCCTTTTCGGGTGAAATGTAGATGATTTTCCATAACAGTTGCTTTTTTGTCGTTTTATATAACTGTCGGCAAAATTAGCAACTGTGTGTCATATTGTGCGCAAATTACGCTTTTCTTGTGTCTATAATCATGATTTTATACGAAAAAAGCGCTTCGGGGCTTTACATAATGCCGCTTAGCCTTGCGCGCCGCCGCTCTGCCGCCTTTCTTCGGCCGCCATTTTCTGGTAGACCGACGGCGTCATGCCCGTGTAGCGCTTGAACAACGACGCGAAACCGGTGCGCGACTTGAAGCCCACGCTCATGGCTATTGCCTCGATGGTGAGGTTGCCGTAGGTTTCGGCATCGCCGAGACGATGGCACGCCTCGCGCAGTCGGTAGTCGTTGAGCATGGCGTTGAAGTTGCCGCCATACTCCTCGTTAACCACCTGCGACACCTCCTTGTAGCCGGCCTCCACGAGTTCGGCCATGCGGCTCAGGCAGAAGCCGCTGTCGAAGATTTCGGCATTGCTTTCGAGCACGTCTTTTATTCTGCGCATGAGTTCCTGCTTGTGGATGGCATCAAGCCGGCTTCCACGGTATTTCTCCTTGCCGCTCTCGCGCTGCATGAGTTGCTCGTTTTTGCGGTAGAGCATGCGGTTGCTGAAACGCAGCTGCCGGTAGGCACGCGCCACGGCGATTATCGCCACGAGCAGTATCAGCGCCACCGCCCCGACAGCAGCCGTTGTTATGTTCTGCACACGGTGGCGGTGGGCCAGGCGCGCCATTTCGCGGTTGGCTTCGCCGAGCTTTGCCGATGTCTCCACGTCGGAAATCTCCGACAGGTTGTTGCGGTAAGCAAGCGAATCCTTGGCTATGAGATATTGCAGCCGGTATTTGTCGGCGAGCGCAGTCTGCCCCATTTGCCTGTAGATGCGGTGCAGCAGGGCGGTGATGCTCACCGTGTAGTCGATGTCGTGGCGGAGCGTGGCGCGGCTGAGCAACTGTTTCAGGCTGTCGGCAGCTTCGGTTTGCCGGCCTGCCATGAACATCATGTAGGCACTGTTGGTGAGCGATATGTAGCGGTAGCGGTCGTTTGCAATGTCGGCGTCGGCCATGTCGGCCGAGGAGGCAAATTCATGTGCGGCGTCATCGTAGCGGCACTGGCGTGCCAACTGTGCGGCGCGGGCGAAACGGGTGGTGTAGGCCACGAGCTGCGCGCCCTTAGGTTTCTTCATGCGGCGATATATCTCGGCCTCTTTCTCGATGCCGATGCCATGGCTGGCATACACGGCCTCGTCGCACAGGGCCACGAGTGCCGTGGCGGCTATGGCGGCATCGCCCGACGCGGCGGCGCAGCTGAATGCCTTGCGCAGCGTGGCCACATACTGGTTGCGCTGCTTGCCCGAGGTGAGAGCCGACATTTTCCACACGTTGCAGATGCTCAGGTAGATGTAGGCCAGGTGCCGGTTGTTGCCCGGTGCATTGCTTTGCCCCTCGGCCAGACGGCGTGCTATCGTGAGATATTCGTAGGCCCGGCGGTAGTCGAAGAAGCGGGTCATGTAGATGTTGCCCATGTTTTCCATCGCGATTACGGCGTTGTCGGTTTCCACGGGCGATCGGTCGCCGTCGTAGTAGCGGTTTGCCACCACGGTGTAGCACATGAGTGCGCTGTCGGCCCTGTCGCCCCGGGCGAGAAAGTCGTAGCCCCGGTCGATCAGTTGCTTGCTTGACATCGCGTTGAACGCGTTGTATATCCGGTTCCGCCCGGTGTCTTCGGCACAGGCAGACATTGCCGTGAGCAAGGCGGCTATGATGTAGATTATCTTATTTATCATAATTGGTAGTGTGTGTGGCCATGCAGACAAGAACAGTTTCTGTATGTACTTTTGCAGAAAGTCCTATCTTATACAAAGATATACAAATATGTATAATCGGCAAAACCAAGCACGCTGCTTTTTCAATGCCAAGCCCACCGTGGTGGAGCGGAGCCGCAGGTGCAAGCGGGATCATGCCCGGATGAACGTGCAAAAATAAAGGATTAAAATTTGTGTAATAGGTAAAAATCAGCTACTTTTGCAGAAAATCAGTTTTTTAACACAGCGTGTGGCATTCACGACACGCCTAAAACGTAATATTATGAAAAAATTATTGCTTTTCACGCTTATGGCGGCCGCATCGGCAACTGCCGGGGCGCAGAGTAAAATGATAGTGCGGCATGCAACGTCGGGCGCAGAAAGTGCGTTCACACTTGCAAGCGTTCGCAAGCTCACCTTCGCCGACGGGGCGATGACAGTAACTATGAAACCCGGCGCAGCAGAGCAGGCACAGACCTTCACCCTTGGCGCGCAGAGCCGCATAACATTCGGCAGCGGCGAGACGGCAATAGGCAAAACCGTGGCATCGGCAGTGCGTGGAGCCTTCGGCTACGACGGCACCACGGTGCGCGTGAGCGGATTGGCAAAGCCGGCAACGGCCACTATATACTCGGCTTCGGGCGCAGCCGTTGCGCGCGTGGCACAGTGGGACGGCTCGGGCATGAACGTGAGTTCGCTGGCTCCGGGCGTGTATATGCTCAGTGTGGGCGGACAGTCGTACAAGTTCATAAAATAACCCGAAACCCAAGGAAAGCAAATGAACTTGTTATCACGCCACGCAGCAGTGGCAATGTGTCTGGCCGTGGCCATGGGGGCTTCGGCGCAGCAGGACTGCCGACTTACTGTACACTACAAGGGCAACACCACGCAGAGCGTGGATTTGAACAATGTTGACAGCATAACATTCAGCGACGGGGCTATGGAAAAGGCCGTGCAGATAGAGCTGCCGGTGATAGCCGAGACCTATGTGAAGCAGAAATACACCCCGGCCGACAAGACGGGCTATTTCTATATGAGCTATCTCGATCGCGAGGAGTTTGACCGGTATGGGAGCGACGAGGCACTCGTGGCCGACGACAAGCTCTGGTTTGAGGAAATGGCAAAGGGCTACAACGTGTCGGTGAGCGACGTGGTGAAGAGCTTCTGCGCCCAGGGCGACTTCGAGGAGTGGCAAGCCGGGCTTCTTCCCGGACGTGAGTATGTGATATGGTGCCACGGTGTCGATACCGAAGGCAACAGCACCACGCCCGTGACAAAGTATTATTTCACCACGAAGAGCGTAACGCCAATAGACAACCGCGTGATAATGACTTGCACAAAAACCGACAACGGCGTGCAGGTGGCCTATGCTCCCGACGACGCATCGCTGCCCTATACGGCCGGTTATGTGCCTGCCGCCAACGTATTGTCGAGCAGCAGCGTGAAAAACTACATGCAGCAGAGCCTGAGCGAGAGCCTCTACGACTATCTGGCCAACGGCGAGCTCAGCAGCTTCTTCGACCAGCAGGCCTACAAGGGAGCATTCAACATCACCTACACGGGCTTCAGCAAGAACACCGCCTACTATCTCGTGGCCGGCTATCTTGATGCCGATGCAGCTATAAACTCGGTTCTCACCGTGGTGAAAGTCAATGCCGACGGCACCGTGGGCGAACCGCAGTATATGGAAATAGGCGCAAAACACAAGCCGCTCGCGGCCGTGAAGCGCAACAACGCGGCACGCAAACCGCTGCGCTGACACTGCGCAGCAGCAATACAAGGATATTTAAAGG
>CAVDJG010000121.1:0-6163 GCA_963609005.1 Acidaminococcaceae bacterium | reverse complement strand
GATTGTTGGGCACTTGTCAAACCTTTATACTACTATTATATACCAGGCATAAATCTCTACCATCCATGGATGGTCCAAACACCTTAAATGGCAACCTGACAATTTCATCAGATTTCCAAATATGTTGAAAGGAAAGTAGTATCTTTGCAGTAGGTCAGATAACAACTAATAACATCAAGGCACAACTCTTCACAAGGGGTTGTGCTTTTTGGGTTTAAAGGCATTAGGTCCCGTAAAAGAATCGGGACATTAATGTTTGGGAGTGTAAAACAAAAACTCCCAATGCCCTGTGCAGGCATTGGGAGTGGTGTATCGTTTTATAACGAATTGGCCGGTTTATTTCGCATTGTCGTTGAATGTGGCAACACGGTTGAACTCAACCTGCTCGAAGAGCTTGTCGGTTGCGCCCATGCCCTTTGTTGTGAGGCGGTCGGCAGAAATCTTGTATTTCTTTACAAGAGCATTCTTCACAGCCTCGGCACGAGCCTCAGAGAGTTTCTGGTTGAGCTCCTTAGAGCCTTCGGGCGAAGCATAACCCTTGATTTCAACCTTGGCATCCTTGTGGTTCTTCATGTAGTTGGCGATGAGCTCAATCGGAGCATACTGTGCAGGCTCGATTGTAGACTTGCCCTGGCCGAAGAGCACTGTCGGCTGCAGATTGGTTGCAGTTTCAGGCTTGACATACTTGGGCTTCTTGTTGCATTCGTCAAGTGCGTTCTGCAGGTCGGCAATCTGCTTGTCCTTTGCCGACAGCTCAGAATCCTTGCCGTTGAGGTCGTTGCGCAAGCTGTTGATTTGGGCATTGAGAGCGTCAATCTCCGACTGGTCGCGCAGCTGGGCAATCTTGAAGTTGTGAGTGCCGTTGGATGTCTTGAACTTGTAGATCAAGCCTGCGTTGAGCTGCACTGCCGACCTGTTGATGTTGTATTGAACACCTTCAAAGCCGTCGCCGTTGAGAGCGTAGGTGATTGAAGGCTCTATATAGAACTGCCATGCCTTCTGCTTTCCGAGGTTGAATGCGAAGTCAACACCAACCTTCGAAGTGAGGTTGTCCTGCTTCCACTCGCTTGTAGGATTGCCGAAGCGGTGTCCCCATCCCAGGCCGTAAAGTGCGATCACCTCAAAAGTGCGAGGCTCGCCCTTATAGCCGCCAAACCAGTTGCTCAGGTTTACGGTTCCAATCAGCGATGTGTTCAAGGCATTTACCAAAGTACCGGTAGTAAAACCGTTGGTTGTCTTGAAATAGGCGTTGCTCTCTACTGCAAGACCGAACACCGGAGTGAAGTAGCGGCCGATGCGAAGACCGAAGTTAGGAGTGAGGTCTTTTGCCCAAGAAGCATGACCTGTTGTCTTTGTTGCAACACCGGCATTAATGCCGATGTAGAAATTGTCGAATGTTTTGCTTTCCTGCACAGTCTGTGCAGAAGCCGACACTGCCATCACGGCAGCAGCAAATAAAGCTGTAATCTTTTTCATAATTCTGCTATTTTGGTTTATTTAGTCTTTAAATCCTATTACAATCTGAATGCAAAGTAAAACATTTTTTATTTAAGAACCAAATAATTGACCGGGAAAAAGGGGTTTTGGAATAGTATAACGGACAAAAAGTGCAACATTACCGACATTTTAAGTATATCAAATGGTGTAAATGGCCTTTTGTGCCAACCTGTATTCTTGTTTCAAACTCTTTGCCTGTTCATATTTTGGTTATGTTGTTTGCGGTTTCTTGCTGCCATATATGTGGCAATGACACCGTAGTGTTACATTTGCCCGTGGCATATTTCGTGGGGTTTATGGTCAGTTGTTGCCGTGTTTCGGCTTTGCCGGAAAAACCAGCGAAGCTCCTACGCCAACTGCCAGCACGGCCACAATGAACAGCAATGAGGCCACGGCGTCGATTTCGAAATAGTCATGCACGAGCATTTTCACACCTATGAACACCAACAGAACACACACGCCCACTTTCAGATAGCGGAATCTGTCGGCCACAGCGGCCAACAGGAAAAACATGGCACGCAGTCCGAGTATGGCAAATATGTTGGAAAAGAACACCACATAGGGGTCGAGCGACACTGAGAAAACGGCAGGAATGCTGTCGAATGCAAAGACAAGGTCGCTGAATTCAATTACCAACACCGTGACAAACAACGGTGTGAGCAACCACTTGGAGCCTGATTTCACAAAAAATCTGTCGCCCTCAAACTGTGGGTGCATGCGCCCAGTGCGCAAAAGTAGCCTCACAATGGGGTGGCGTTCAACGTCTATATTCTCGGTTTTGTTGCGTTCGAGATACATCTTGATGCCGCTATATACCAACAGCACACCAAACACGAGCAGTATCCAGTCGAACCGGCTTATGATGGCTGCACCGAGGAATATGAACACAAAACGCATCACGATAGCCCCGAGTATGCCCCAGTTGAGCACATGCTGGTATTCTTCCTTGCCAACGCCGAACGAAGTGAATATCATCATCATCACAAAAAGGTTGTCAACCGACAGGGTTTTCTCTATCAGATAGCCGGATATGTAGGAGAGTGTCATGTAATGACGGTACTGGGCAAGGCTCGCCTCGAAATCGTCGGGATTGAGTTTAAGATGCGGAGCATAGCGCGATGCTACGGCTTGGAGGTCGGACATGCTGCCAATGCCATGCACCATGTCGCCGTGAAACCACAGAAACACCGAGAACAACAGGGCAAGCCCAATCCATACGGCAGTCCATGTGCCAGCCTCTTTTATAGACACGACATGCGCTTTACGGTCGATTACGAGCATGTCGAGCACAAGAATAGCAGCAATGAAAATGACAAAGC
The DNA here is from genome assembly GCA_963609005.1 of Acidaminococcaceae bacterium. Classification (GTDB taxonomy): domain Bacteria; phylum Bacteroidota; class Bacteroidia; order Bacteroidales; family Bacteroidaceae; genus Prevotella. The sequence goes on along the minus strand of CAVDJG010000121.1, from coordinate 3,347 downwards.
CGCCCAAAAACAATATTTCGTTCACAATAATAGGTTTCCTTTATATATAAGAATTCGTTCCTTTATCAAATGATAGCTGCGTCAGAAGTCAACCACAGTTATGCCGGCTCCGCCAAACTGCACATGTTCATCCTTGTAATCGACAACATTTGGCACTGCGGACAGATATTGCCGTATCAGGTTGCGGAGAATGCCGTTGCCCTTGCCGTGAAGTATTCTCACACGCGGCATGCCCACAAGAATAGCATCGTCGATGAAATGTGTCACGGCATCGAGAGCTTCATCGCCGCGCATTCCGCGCACGTCGAGGTCTTGACGGAAATTGAGTTTGCGGTTGTCTATGACAGAGCGTGTTTCACGGCTTACGGCGAATGTTTGCTGGGCCGCAGTGGCAACGGGCTTGTCGGTATGTTCAAGGCGGTTGGTTGCTACCTTCGTGCGTATGCCGCCAAAAACCACAGTGGCCGTTTTGCCGTCGATTTTCTCGACTGTGCCTACTGTGGTCAGGCCTTTCATGCGCACAGAGTCGCCCGCGTTGAACGGCATTGCCTTTGTTTCCGACTTTGGTAGTGCAGATGTTTGGAGCGAAGGCTTGGCATCTGACGATGCTTTCTTTTCATGCTTGCGCTTTTCGCGCCGTTCCTTGCGCTCCATTATCTGGCGCATCTTTTTCTCTATAAGTTCATCCGTCGATTTTGTGTCAATTTCGCCTACATCAGCCTTGAAGGCATTCAACTCCTCGCGCAAACGTTTCGTTTCCTCTTTATGAGCCTGACATTCACGTATCTCGCGTATGGTATTCTCTATGTTTTTGTTGCTTTCGCGCAACAGTTCTTCGGCCTGTTCCTTGGCTTGGCGTATTATCTCCTTGCGCTTTTGCGCAAGTTCTTTAATGTCGGCTTCATATTTCGCAACAATTTTCTCGAGGTCTTTCTCGCGCTGGTGTATGTTTTGTCTTTTGTGCTCCCAATAGCGTTTGTCGCGCACAATGTCCTGCAAATACTTGTCGCTTTGTATGTAGTCCGACCCTACTATTTCACTTGCCTCGCGTATCACATCCTCGGGCAGACCCGTCTTTCGGGCTATTTCCACCGCAAACGAACTTCCCGGCTGACCTATGGCAAGTTGAAACAAAGGTTTCATCTCATGCCTGTCATACAACATTGCGCCGTTGGCTATTCCCGGATGACTGTCGGCATAATGCTTCAGATTCTGGTAGTGGGTGGTTATGACACCATAGGAATTCTTCTTCACAAACTGGTTGAGCACGGCTTCGGCTATTGCGCCGCCTATCTGTGGCTCTGTTCCCGTGCCAAATTCATCAATCAGCAGCAAGGTTCTGTCGTTGGCTTGCTGCATCATCTTCTTCATGTTGAGCAAGTGCGACGAGTAAGTGCTCAGGTCGTTCTCTATGCTCTGCTCGTCGCCGATGTCTATCATGATGTTTTTAAACACACCCATGTGCGACCGCTCGCCCACTGGCACCGACAGTCCGCACTGCAACATATACTGCACCAGTCCCACTGTTTTGAGGCACACCGATTTTCCTCCGGCATTCGGTCCGGATATGATGAGAATGCGGTGGTCGTGTGTGAGTGTTATGTCGAGAGGCACTACCTTTTTGCCTTGCTTGCCAAGCGAGAGCCACAACAACGGGTGGCGCGCGCCTATCCAGTCGACAACGGGGCTGTCGGCCACTTCGGGTTCAATTCCATTAATGAGCTTGGCAAATTCCGCCTTGGCACGTATGAAATCCACATCGGCCAAAAGCCGGTATGAGTCTACAATGTCTTTTACAGAAGGACGTATCGTATTTGTAAAATCGGTGAGAATGCGTATTATCTCGCGCCTTTCTTCGGCCTCGAGCTCTCTTATGCGGTTGTTAGCTTCCACCACTTCGGCGGGTTCCACAAACACCGTCTTGCCCGAAGACGATTCGTCGTGCACGATGCCTTTGATGCGCCGTTTCATTCCCGGGGCTACGGGCACCACAAGGCGTCCGTCACGCATTGTCGGGGTTACGTCCTTGTCGATAAGGCCCTCGCTTTGCGCGGCATGCAATATATTATATAATGTACGCGAGACACTGCCTTCGGCTCTTGACAACTCACGGCGAATGTCGGCCAATGCCGGCGAAGCTGTATCCTTTATATTTCCAAACTTGTCCACGATTTGGTCAATGCGCACAACAAGTTCGGGAAAAATGCGTATGCCTTCGGTGGTTCTGTGCAGGGCAGGATAGTCGTAATTGCCTTCGCCATCGCTGCCGTTGAGATAACGCACAATACAAGCTATCGTATTGAGCGAACGTCGGAGGTCGAACAGTTCAGCCTCTTCAAGATGCGTTCCTTCAATCCGCACGCGCGCCACAGCCTCACGCATGTCGAAGAAATATTGCAAAGGAAAATCGTCGGCACACTCTTGCAACTTGCGGAACTCGCGCGTTTGGCACAACCATTCGGTCACAACCGAAGCATCATCAGAACACGTCATGTTGTCTACCTTTTCCTTGCCAAGAGTGCCAAGACAAAAACCTCTTAGCTGGGTTCTTATCTCGTTGAAACCTATCTTGATTTCAAAATTGTCAGGATAAATCATACTGCGAAATTACAGAATTAATTCAACACGGCAAAAAATATTGCCGTAAAAACTTGCACAACTCAAATAAATACCCTACCTTTGCACTCGCTTTTGACCACAAAAGTCTTGGAGAGATGGTAGAGTGGTCGATTACAACGGTCTTGAAAACCGTCGTACCGAGAGGTACCGGGGGTTCGAATCCCTCTCTCTCCGCAGAAGTCAGCGTAACGAGTTGAAAATCAACAAGTTACGCTGATTTTCGTTTTAAGAGTGCGCCAAATCTGCGCCAGAAATTTTTAGGTAGTAGAACGAACGTCTTTAATCCACCGTTATGATGGCTCTAAAAGATGTTAAAAAAATGTGCTCAAAATTTTGTTACGGCAAGAGTTCTGACATTGTGGGCTACACACCTCCCACTTTACATAAAGGTGTACGTTGGTTTGTCGATTTTATGTCATTAGATCCTGCTCGCGGTTTAATGCGTCGCAAGAGATACTATATCAAAGATAGTCTCAGTGTCTCTGAAAAGAAACGTAGAGCAAACGAAATCATGAAAGTTCTTGCAAAACAGCTTTCCCAAGGCTGGAATCCGTGGATCACAGAGGATGAAAGCCGTGGCTTCGTGTACTTCGACAATTGTATTGAACGCTATCTTGACCATGTAGACCGCATGGACAGAAAGAAGACGAGACAAAGCTATCATTCAAGAGTAAACATACTCCGTGAGTTTATCGCTTCACAGGTAAATCCCATCAAATACGCATATC
>CAVDJG010000120.1:0-6236 GCA_963609005.1 Acidaminococcaceae bacterium | reverse complement strand
AAATGAAGGCGTGCCTGAATCACTTTGGTATTGTTGAATACCATCAATGCGCCTTGTGGAATGTAGTCTACAATATTATAGAATATGTCGTCAGACACATTGCCATGGTTATACACAAGCAACTTGCTGTGGTCGCGTTGCGCCATAGGAAACTTGGCAATGCGCTCGTCGGGCAAATCATAATTATAATCCTTTATGCATATATGTTTTGTATCCATAGTCTTTTTTGTCAGTATATATACACCGCCCGTATAACGGTGCAAATCAGTGTGGCCGCCAAAACCAGCATCACCACGTCGATGTCGTCAAAGCTGTAGCCGGAACGGGTGTACTGTGTGGATATGAAATTGTTGCCCGCCGACAACCGACGGTGTACTCTTCGGCATACGAAATACACGGAAGTGCCCACTACCGCGCCCCAAACCAAGCCAGCAACTATATCTGAAGGATAATGAAGCCCCAAATAGACACGAGTGTAACAATTCACCAACGACCACGTCACAAGTGCCGATCCCAAGACACGGCTCTTGACCAAGAGACTGAAGAAAACGGCCAATGCAAATGTATTGGCGGCATGTGCAGAGAAAAAGCCATACTCGCCGCACCTCAATCCGGGCAGAGTTGAAATAGAAAGTTTCATTGCAGGGTCGGCACATGGCCTCAGACGGCCTACAAGCGGTTTGGCTACAAAGTCGGCCATGCCATCCGACAACAGCAGACAAATGGCCACGCCGCCAATGACAAGCAATATCTGCGCCATCGTTTCATTGTTCTTGACTACAAGATACAACAACGACATATACAAAGGTATCCAGGTGTATCCTGAAGTCAGTGCCAACATCCATTGGTCTACAAACAAGGAATTGCTGCCATTAAACAATGACAGCAATGCTTTGTCAAGCTCGAGAAATGCCTGTAAGTCCATATCAATTCATTATATGTTCTCAATCTGCGATGCCTTCAGCCATCCTTCGCGTCCGTCGGGCAACTTTATGCCACGCCAATCATTGAGCGTACTGTCGGTAACATCAACGTATGCCCCCTCGTGCAAGACGAAACTGTCGGTCCCGCTGTCCGACGGTGTTTTCTTTACAGTAACCGTAGGCGAGACAACAATGGCCTCATTGCGGGTCTGCAACATTTGCTTTTCCTGATAGGCAAACAGATTGCTGGCTGCAAAAAGCAACAACGAGAGACACGCACAATAGAACGACAACCGCCTGACAAGCAATGTCGGCCCGAAAAGGAACAACAGTCCGAGCACAAGCATGACGACAACCGACAGAATTGAGATTTTAGCCCATCCGTCAACACTTGCTGCCATAACCACAGAATGATACCATGTCACGAAGAACGCATCGGGATTTGGAGTTATTCTATCGATTGTCTTGCCTTGCACAAACTGCAAGTTGAAGCGTATGTCCCTGTCGCCCGGGGCAAGACGTTGCGCCCTCTCATAGGCAAGAAGAGCCTGTGGAATATTGCCTACACGATAGTATGAGTTTCCCAAATTATACAACAGTTCCGGACTGTCGCCTTTCTGCAGCAGCTCTTCATAATCGGCTATTGCCTGTTGGTAATTGCCTTTCAAGTATTCGGCGTCGGCATTACCCTTGGTTATGGCACTCAACGAGACAGGACACAATGACAACAGCAGCACAACAAGTGCCATTGTTCTTGCCTTGCTCTTCTTTCTGCGTGAAGCAAGTGTATTCTCTATGCTTGTAATTGCTTTCATTGCCGACTCGTATGTCTTGCTCATATTGCCCGCAGTGTCGCCTGGAGCATATCTTTCAAATTCACATTCATCGATTGCGGTGATAAAATCTTCGATGACCGAAGCCTCGATGTCGCGACAAGCGAGATTTTCCTGTATGTTTTCACGCGACAGATTCTCAACCGATATGTTCATCCTGTCGCTTATATATCCCCACAATGCACGCAACACCTCATCGTAGAACTCATTCTGCGAGGCCGACAGCATTAGCTTGTAGGCACTGCGCAAACGGCGTGTAGCTACCTTGTTTGCACGTTTTCCCTTCATCTTCACGATGTCGGCATTATCCAACGCACGCTTACGGAACACTACAAACAGAACGACAAACACGCAAAGCGGCACAAGGAGGCAAACCAAATGCAAGGCGCTTCCATAGAAGTTTCCTTCGTTCCGGCACTCCGTATCGTCGCCTTTCTTCAACGGAAGGACGTCGTTCATAGCTTCTGCCGAATAGCTATCCACCTGTGTTTGCTTGCCGTCGCCTTTTGTTACCGTAATATTTATTGGCGATGTCTTTATCGTTTTATATGCCTGTGCTGCCGTGTCGAAATATGTCAGCAAAACAGACGGAATGACATAATTGCCCTGGTTGCGCGGAACGACGAGGAAATCGTAAATCATATTGCCCTCAATGCCGTTGGCGGTGAGCTTTGTCTTGTCGGTGACTTTCGGGTCATACTTGTCGAAATCTTTCGGGAAATCAACCGACGGCTGCTTCATCAACTTCAAGTTGCCCATGCCACCAACCACTACACGCAGTGTCAACGGATTGCCTGCCTTTATCGTTGTATGGTTTGCTTGGGCTGATATAGTAAACCGCCCCACTCCGCCGGAGAACCCTGCGGGCTTCTTGGGCAACGGTTCCACATCAACAGTAAGACCGGGAGCCACGATGTTGCGCTTCACCTCCACATAGCCCGAGCCACCGTTGAAGAACGCCTCGAAAGGATCTACCGCACGGTTCTGCTGCACTACGATGCCTTTGAACGTGATGCTTGGTATCTGCAATTTACCCGTCATTTGCGGATACATAACATATTGACTCCACGTCACGCAACGGTAATTGCGCCCATTCACCTTCTCTATGTGGAAACTTTTCTGCGACGGCAACTTAACTTCCTGCGTATGGAAGCCCGTCAAATCGGGCATTTTGCCGTCAAGTTGTGTCAAATCGACCAAAGTGTACACTTTGTAGGTGAGCAATATAGGCTCTTGCTCGTGCACTCGCCGCTTGTTGGCGCTCACTTTCACAAACAGGTCGTTGCCGCTTATGCGTTGTCCCGTTTGTCCGGAATACGCGCCATCGTTGTCTTCATGCATATTTGGCGAACTGCCTCCGTTTTTCCTTGCAGCACCAGACACCTTGATATGGACGGCCTTTGAACTTACCGACTTACCGCCTACCCTTGCGCGAGCTCCGGCAATGGTGTAGTTGCCAGCCTTCTCGGCATACAACGTGTATGTATAGGTTATGGATGAATAGCTGCTTGTATGCCCATTTATCACCTGCACACTCGACTGTTGCGAAGTGTAAGGCCCTGCTATGACTTCAAGTCCCGACGGAATGTTGCCCGCCCTGAACTCCTCTACGTTTTGAGTCGCTATTGTATATGAAATTCTGAAATTCTCGCCGGTGGCCACATTGCTTGGTGCCGACACAGATATTTCCTGTGCATGCAAAGCCCCGACAACAAGCAGTGCCCCGACAACAAGCAAGAGTATTCTTTTTACTGATATATATGACATTTTACCCATATCTGCATCTTTTGTAAACCGAACGACAAAGTTACCAATTTTTCTGCAATTTTCGAGTTCTGTTCTGCCTCATGGCATCTTTCACGCGTTGCTGCGTGGCCTTTTCCTCCTGCATCGCAGCATTCAAAAGTTGTTCGGCATTGTCTTTGCTCATTGTTTCGTTGTTCTTTTGCTGCTGCTTCTGGTCTTTCTGCTTTTGCTTGTCTTTTTCGTTCTTTTGGTCTTTGTCCTTGTTGTTTTTGTTCTTGTCCTGGTTCTTGTTGTTGTTCTTGTTCTGAGGATTGTTCTTCAACAATTTCTTGCACAAGGCCAGATTGTAACGCGTTTCGTTGTCGTCAGGATTGTTTCTCAGGCTTTCCTTATAGGCTTCGATGGCCTCGGCATACAATTTCCGGTTCTGGCACACCACACCTATATTATGATATACCTTGGCTTTACGCATGGGAATGCGTTCCAGTCTTCCGGCGTTTTGGTATTGTTCTATCGCTGCCGAATCTTTTTGCTGCATCATTAGCGCACATCCAAGATTGTACACGGCCTGTGCATTCTCGGCATTTGCCGATATGGCCTTACGGTATTCAGCTTCAGCTTTAGCGAAATCACGTTCCCGGTAGTATCTGTTTCCCGTCCTTATATATTTACGGTCGGCCTGTGCGAAGCATACTACTCCGCACAACATGGTTATAGATAACAATAAAAGCCTTCTCATCATAATCTGTTTCTAAACAAGCGCAATTTGCGTAATCTTGGATTCTTCACCTCAAGCACGCACACTTCAAGAATGAGCAGTATAAGTATCAGCACGCCAACGGCCTGAAACTGTTCGTTGTATTCGCTGTAAATCACACTGTCGGTTTCTCCTTTCTGCAGTTTTTCCAGTTCCATGTTCAGCTTGTCCTGTGCGTCACTGGTGTTGTCAACGTGTATATAAGTTCCGTTGCCGGCTTTTGCTATGTCCCTGCACATGCTTTCGTTCAAGGCCGACATCACCACATTGCCTGCATTGTCTTTAAGATAATCGCCGTTGCCTTGCGGTATAGGAGCGCCCGACGCGCCGCCCACGCCAAGTATAAACACGTTGATGCCTTTTTTGTTTGCCTCACGCGCGGCTTCAAGCGCACCTCCCTCATGGTCTTCGCCGTCGGTAATCAGGATTATTGCCTTGCCCATATCCTTTTTCTGGGTAAAGCTGTTCATCGACACCGATATTGCCCTAGCAATGTCGGTGCCTTGCGTTGAAATCAAAGCGGGAGATATGTCGTGCAGGAACATCTTTGCCGACACATAGTCGGTAGTGATTGGCAACTGCACAAATGCGTCGCCGGCATACACCACAAGCCCTATCCTGTCCTTGGTGAAATGGTCAACAAGATTTTCGACAAGCATCTTGCTTTTCTCCAGTCGCGACGGCACTACATCCTGGGCAAGCATCGAGTTGCTTATATCGACGGCTATTATTGTTTCTATTCCGTTTCTTGTTTCGTGGGAAATTTTTGATCCCATTTGCGGACGCGCAAGCATTATGATTGCCAAAGCCAACGCCCCAGTAAACAGACCGAATTTCAATGCGGGTCTTGCCTTTGAGGCACCGGGCATCAAACCGGACACCAACGCGGCATCGCCGTATTTTCTCAACTTGACAGTACGCCTACGCATGGCTACCAAATAAATGATAACCAGCAATGGCACAACAAGCAACAGCCACAAATATACAGGGTCTTCAAATCTAAACATCTTGTCGTTTTGTTATGGAATGCGGCGCAACACCGTTATCCTCAATAATATTTCACAAAGCAAGGCCACTATAAGCCATACGGCAAAGGGTTGGAAAGCCTCGTATTTCTTCGAGAACCTTTTTACATCCATCTTTGTCTTTTCGAGCTTGTCTATATCCTTGTAAATCTGCGCCAACTCACGGTTGTTGGTAGCACGGTATGAGCTTCCGTTGGTGGTTTGCGCTATCTCGGCCAACGTTTTGGTGTCGATTTCCACCGGCATATTGACATACTGCACTCCACCGGCCACAGGCACTGGATAAGGAGCCACCTTATTTGTCCCGACGGCTATCGTATAGACACGTATGCCAAGGCTCTTTGCAATTTCGGCACTTGTCATTGGCGAGATGTCGCCCATGTTGTTGCTGCCGTCGGTGAGCAATATTATAACCTTGCTTTTAGCCTTTGAGTCTTTCAGGCGCGACACAGCATTGGCCAATCCCATGCCGATTGCCGTTCCGTCAGAAATTATTCCACGCGCGGCAATGTCGGTGCGCACGGTCTGCAAAAGGTTAAGCAGCGACGTATGGTCGGTTGTCATCGGGCATTGCGTGAACGATTCTCCGGCGAAAATAGTCAATCCTATGTTGTCGTTAGGACGGTCGGCTATGAATTCTGAGGCCACGCCCTTGGCCGCTTCCAGTCTGTTTGGCTTCAAGTCTTCGGCAAGCATCGACGTTGAAACGTCCATAACAAGCATTATGTCGATGCCTTCCACCGATTTGTTGTCCCAAGCATTGTATGTTTGCGGACGTGCAAGCACGCACACCAACAACACGAAAGCGACACTGCGAAGCATCATCGGAAGATGCATGAGCCTTAAGCGCCAACTTTTCGGAGCCGTGTGGTAAGCGCGTGTGTCGCTCACTCTCATTGCCGGTTCGCTCTTCCGTTTGTACAGGAAATACCACAATATATATGGTATAAGC
>CAVDJG010000119.1:0-6276 GCA_963609005.1 Acidaminococcaceae bacterium | reverse complement strand
GCTCTTCAGCATATTGGCAAGCTTTCCGCTGAAAGTCGTCTTACCCGAACCTTGCAGTCCGCTCATGAGTATTATCGCGGGTTTTCCCGTAAGGTGCAACTCGGCAGCTTCGCCTCCCATAAGTTCGGCAAGCTCGTCGTGCACAATCTTCACCATGAGTTGGCTGGGCTTTACGGCCGTGAGCACATTCATTCCGAGGGCTTTCTTTTTTACCGTGTCGGTGAATGTCTTTGCCACTTTGTAGTTTACGTCGGCGTCAAGCAGGGCGCGTCTCACGTCTTTCAAGGTTTCGGCAACGTTTATTTCGGTTATCTTGCCTTCGCCTTTGAGTATTTTGAAACTGCGTTCCAGTCTGTCGCTTAAATTCTCGAACATATCTTTTTCGTGGTTTTGTTTGTTAATTAATAGGACAGAAACGATGCATTCAGTGCACATCAAAGCCGTGTCTTCTGACGGTTGTCGTGATGCAACGGCATGGTTGTGACATAATGTCGTGATTACGAATTGTTACATGTGTCTTATTGTCCCCTTTTAGTGCAAAAGTAAGTAATTTAAAATGAAAAGTGGAAACAATTGTTAGGTATTTAATGTATTTTAAAAAAAGTTTTTCTAAAAATGCGCACAACAATATGTTGTGTGCATACTACTCGCTTGTTTTTTGTTTCTTGTTTTTGGGGATGTGCAGAAAACCGTCTTCCACATATAAAGTCTGCTCGTGTATCAGGTATTCGAGTGCATTGCCGAGAGTTTCGCGCCGGATGTTTAGTTGCAGCAATTGGCTCACATGGTGTTGTTCGCCGTCAGACAAAAACTGCATTATTGTCTGTTGCGCTTGCTGTTGGTCTCGTTCTGCTGTCTGATTTTTTCTGCATGAGATGCACACGTCGCACTGTCCACAGTCGCACGACCGTGTTTCGTCGAAATATCGCAACAACTGTCGGCTACGGCACACTCTGTCGTTGGTAGCGTAGTTTATGACCGATAGTATGCGTAAGGAACTTTGTTCTTTTCTCTTCTCGTATATTTCATTCGGTATTTCAAGAAACTCAGCATCAACGCGGTCTTCGGTATAAGTGAGCAACGGCGTCTTGCGCTGCGGAATGAAATGTATGATGCGCCGCAGGCTTAGGCTCTTCAATATAAGGTAGACTTGTTGCCGGTCGAGGCCAGTGGCGGTGGCGATATAGTCTTCGTCGATGTAGCAGTAGTCGATGAAGAGGCCGGTATATCGTCTGAGCAGCGCGGTTATCACTGCATCGTCGTGTGGCGTGTTTCCGTTGAGACGGTACAGTTGGTCGCGGTCGAGCATGAAACGCAGTCTGGCCTGTGCGTCAGGGTCGCTGTCATATTCCACATAACCGGCTTTCTGCAAAATTCCAAGTGCGGCTTCGACCGTGGGAGGATAGTGCTTGAAGGTGCTGCAGAATTTGTCGATGTCGAATGCGAAAGTGTGCCCACGGCCGCTTCCCGTGGCTATTTGCAGGAAATATGCTATGTGGTTGTATATTTCGCCTATCTGTTCTTTCGGCGGAAATTCGCCGTTGACGCGCCTTTCAAGTGTGCGCTGGTCGCTGTCGTTGTATAGCAATACGGCATAAGCCTTGTTGCCGTCGCGTCCTGCGCGACCCGCTTCCTGGAAGTATGCTTCAAGTGAGTTGGGGCAGTCGTAGTGTATAACCGTGCGCACATCGGGCTTGTCAATGCCCATTCCGAAGGCGTTGGTGGCCACCATGACGCGTATTTCGCCCGTGCCCCAGGCTTTCTGCCGCTCGTCTTTTGTGGAGTGTGCCAGTCCGGCATGATAATATGTGGCGTCGATGTCGTTGGCGTTGAGCAATTTGCTTATATCTTCGGCGTGTTTCCTGCTCATCACATACACTATGGCACTGCCTTTTGTCGATTTGATGATGTGCATCATCTCGTCGGCTTTGTTCATGGTTTTCCGCACGATGTAGGCGAGATTCTTGCGCTCGAAGCTCATGCGGAACATTTGTCCGCCGTTGAATTCCAGCCTTAGCATTATGTCGTCGGCAACCTGTTGGGTGGCGGTGGCGGTGAGGGCAAGCACCGGTGCATCGGGCTTTATGTGCCTTATGTCGGCTATGTGCAGGTAGGATGGGCGGAAATCATATCCCCATTGGCTTATGCAGTGGGCTTCGTCGACAGTGATGAAGCTCACTTTCATGTGCCTGAGCTTTACCTTGAAGATGTCGGTGGATATGCGTTCGGGTGAGACATACAACAACTTTGTGTTGCCTAAAATGCAGTTTTCGAGTGTGGAAACAATTTCCTGGCGTGTCATGCCCGAATGGATTGCTGCGGCTATGATGCCACGGCTGCGCAGGTTATGCACCTGGTCTTTCATCAAGGCAATGAGCGGTGTTATTACAATGCACACACCATCCATGGCGATGGCCGGCACCTGAAACGTTATCGACTTGCCGCCGCCGGTAGGCATAAGTCCCAAGGTGTCGTGTCCTTGGGCTATGCTTGTTATTATGTCGTGTTGTATGCCGCGGAAATCTTGGTATCCCCAATATTTGCGCAGTATCTGTCTGAACAGCTCTTCGTGGTTGCTCATACTGGGTTGGTCAGTCTTCGTCGTCGGTAGGACGTATGTCTTCAATCTGAAGCTGCACGAGATTGCGCTTGAACACGTTGTCTTCTATCGTGTAGGCTATGTCGAAGCTGCGTTTCGACTTGATGTATCTTGCCGATGCACTTTGCCCGAAAGCGATGCCGTTTACCACATTGCTCGATTTAGAGTCTACCAGTTCGAGCTTTATGTGCTCCTGTTCGCGGCCCACTACCTTGCTCGTTCCGTAGTCGTAGACTCCCGTTGTGCAGAAAAGCGGCTTGGGGTTGCATGGTCCGAAAGGCGCGAAACGCTTCAGATCGTTGTGAAGTCGCTTGGTGATGTCCTTGAAGTCGATAACCGCATCGATGTTGAGCATAGCCTCGGTTTGTTCGGGTTGTATGTGCTCGTCAACGTATTTCTGAAAGCGGTGGCGGAAAGCCTGTATGTCGTCCCAGCGCAGTGTGAGACCGGCGGCATAGGTGTGTCCCCCGAAGTTTATGAGCAAGTCGCGGCAACTTTTTATTGCCGAGTACACATCGAAGCCGGTGACGCTGCGTGCCGAACCCGTGGCAAATTCGCCGTCGCGTGTCAGCACCACCGTGGGGCGGAAATAAATTTCGGTGAGTCGTGATGCGACGATGCCTATAACACCCTTTTTCCAGTTCTCGTCATAGAGCACAATCGACGACTGGTGACGCTGGCTTTCAAGCCGGGAGACAATTTGGTTGGCCTCTTCTGTCATCTGCTTGTCGATGTCCTTGCGCTGCTCGTTATATCCGTCGATGTGTTTTGCCTTGCAAAGGGCATTTGAAAAATCTTTCTCCACAAGCAGGTCTACACTCTCTCTGCCGCTCTCCATACGTCCGGAAGCGTTTATGCGCGGGCCTATTTTGAATATTATGTCGCCCATTGAGATGTCTCTGCCGTTCAAGCCGCATATGTCTATTATCGCCTTCAGGCCGATGCTGGGGTTTTGGTTGAGCATTTTCAGACCATGGAAAGCAAGAATGCGGTTCTCGTCTACAACCGGCACAATATCGGCTGCAATGCTCACTGCGCAGAAATCAAGCAATGGTATGAGACGTGAAAATGGTATTCCGTTGTTTTTGGCGAACGCCTGCATGAGCTTGAAACCCACTCCACAACCGCACAGGTGCTTGAAAGGGTAGGGGTCGTCTTTGCGTTTCGGGTTGAGAATGGCCACTGCCGGCGGTAGCGTTTCGTCGGGCACATGATGGTCGCAGATGATGAAATCGATGCCGAGTGATTTTGCATAAGCCACTTCCTCGACGGCTTTTATTCCGCAGTCGAGTATGATGATGAGCTTCACGCCAGCTTCATGTGCATGGTCGATGCCTTTCTTGCTTACACCGTAGCCTTCGTCGTAGCGGTCGGGGATGTAGTACTCAATGTTTGAGTAGAATTGTTGTATGAATTTGTAGACCAGAGCCACTGCCGTGCATCCGTCCACATCGTAGTCACCATACACCAGTATTCGCTCCTTGCGCCCCATGGCATCGTTCAGCCGGTCTACTGCGATGTCCATATCTTTCATTAGAAACGGGTTGATGAGGTCGGCCAGTTGTGGATGAAAGAACCTTTTTGCTGCCGATTCTGTGGTTATCCCCCGCTTTAACAACAGTAGGGCGAGTATAGGGCTGATGTTGAGCTTGCTCCCAAGTTCCTCAGCCGTCTGCCTGTCTTGAGGTGTCGGTGGAGTGTATTTCCATTTGAATAACATTTATATCGTTTTTTATTATTCTGAATTTAAGGCGTTTGCGCCGCTGTCACGTGACGCTTCTGTGCAGTGGGTGATGCCGGTAGTCGGAAATTGCGCGTTGGTGTGTAGCGTCGGCAAGTGGGCAAACTGCGTGTAAAGTTACAAAATAAAAACGGAATAAGGATTGGCGTTTGGGCTTTTTTACATTTTAATTCATGATTTGTATAACCGAAAACGGCTGCTGTGGAATGCACCGTGTGATGTCTTGACGGTATTGTTCCACAACAGCCGTTTGCCGGCTTTTCATTAAGAGTCGCTATTGCAAGTTGTGCGTAATCGTAGCGCGGTTTATTCTTCTGCCGTGCGTTTACGCCACAACAAACTTATTTCTTCGAGTGTCTTGCCCTTTGTTTCGGGCACAAGTCTCCAAACAAATATGGCGGCGACAATGCATATAATGCCATACAGGCCATAGGTGAACCAATGTCCGAAATGGTCGCCGGAATGGAGATGCATGTTGAACATCGGGACAAAGGTGGAGCTGACTATAAAGTTGAATATCCATTGGAATGCAACGGCCACGGCCACGGCTGCACCGCGTATAGTGTTGGGGAATATCTCGGCTATATACACCCAGCATATCGGTCCCCACGAGAACATGAACGAGGCACTGTAAACCATAATCGAAACCATTGTCACTGCACTGAGCGATGCATTGCCGAATGTGAGAGCCACGCCAAAAGCTCCTGCTGCCATGCCTATGCTGCCGCATATAAGCAAAGGCTTGCGCCCGAGCCGTTCCACTGTGAACACCGCCACGAGGGTGAACAGAATGTTGACAACGCCCATCACCACTGTTTGCACCATAGGATTGTCCATGCCCATGTCGCCGAAAATGCGTGGCGCATAGTAGAGCACGGCGTTTATGCCGATTGCTTGCTGGAACACGCTTAGCATTATGCCGATGAATATGCACATGAAACCATAGGAGAATAGACGCTCGGTCTTAACCTCCACCGTGTTCTTTATGTCTTGCAGTATCTTGTGTGCCTTCAGGTCGCCGTTGATGCGTGTGAGAACACGGCGCGCAAGACTTTCTTTGCCTATGAGCACCAAGTAGCGCGGAGTTTCGGGCACGAAGCATATCAAGATAGTGAACAGTCCGGCGGGCAGCATTTCGCTGCCGAACATGTATCGCCAACCCGTTGTAATCGTCCATGGGTCGCTGCCTGCTGCCACTTTCGAAAAGCCTTCGCCAATCTGCTCTATAACCGGATTGGTGTGTTCGCCCAAGATAAGGAAATTCACAAAATACACCACCAGTTGTCCGAAGATAATGGCAAACTGGTTCCAGCTTACGAGCATTCCGCGTATTTCGCTCGGAGCAACTTCGCCGATGTACATTGGACATATAGCCGATGCCATGCCTACTCCTATTCCTCCGAGTATGCGGTAGAAATTGAACACAACGAGCAATGTCCATGTGGGTTTTCCTTCGGGCAGTATATAACTTTCGGGGCACATCGAACCCCATGCCGAAACGAAGAAGCACAGGCCAGCGAAGACAAGCGACTTCTTGCGTCCGCAACGGCTGGCGAAAAATCCCGATACGGCACTTCCGAGAATGCAGCCTATAAGTGCTGAACTTGAAGTGAACCCGTGCATCATGTCGGTGTATTTGAAATCGCTCGCGCCCAGGAAATAGGCCTGCAGTCCTTTTTCTGCCCCTGATATTACAGCTGTGTCGTAACCGAAGAGAAGACCGCCGAGAATCGCAACCAACACAATTGAAAACAGATATGATTTGCTGCCGGTATTAGGTTTTGTCTGCATATATAATAAGGTATTGAAATGTATTGTTTAGGTAAACGTTGGCAGTTTTTTTTAATAAAAGTAGAATAACGAAGGGCGTGCCAATAACTGTGTCGGGACTGCTCGCAAGCATGTCCCGTCACAGCCTATAATGGCACGCCCCCCG
>CAVDJG010000118.1:2031-6304 GCA_963609005.1 Acidaminococcaceae bacterium | reverse complement strand
TTGTGGGGCGGCATCTGTCGTTGGGTATTTGCAGCCGGTAGTGTGTGTACAGTGTGTTGGTGTTTATCGATTCAGTCACGTCGTCGATGATGTTGCCTTCGGCGAAACCTTCGCAGTAGTCGCTTGCAAACAGTTCGTCAGACGGGCTCCAGTCGGCCTCGCAGTGCTCCAAAGTGTATGCATAGCGGTGGTAGACGTGGGTGAGGTCGTCAAACGAAATGTTTATCGGGTCGCTGCCGTTAAGGGTGGCTATTGGCGGCGAGAGCCAGTCGTCGCCGGCAACAACCTGCACCGACGCTATGCGCGGGGCTTTCACTTCGTTTCTTTGTGCCATTGTCGGCAGAGTCGTGACGGCGGCAATGGCGGCAACTGCGATGCATTTCGCGTTCATAGGCATCATGGTTAGAATTCAAACGTGAACCTTGCGTTTATCTGTCTTCCCGTCAAATAGTTAGGCACGGCATATTGCTGGCCGGTGACATCGGTAATCCAGTAGTATGAATTGACGTTGTTTATTCCAAACAGGTTGAGGCATTCAAGTCCTATCCACATGTTTTTGAGTGCTCGCGTCTTCTTCTTCTCGGCATTGCTCACCGCGAGATAGTTCAGACCTATGTCGGCGCGCTTGTAGGCCGAGGCGCGGAATACGTTCGACTCAAGCTCTTTGTGCGGTGCCGAAAACGGCAGTCCGTCGGCAAACGCGAGTTTGAGCGACATCTTCAGACGCTTTGTTCCGGGGAAATAGTCGGTGAAGAAGAAATTCACCGAATAACGCTGGTCGGTGGGCAACGGTATTGACTTGCCGTTGAGCTTCATGCTTGTGTTCATCAGCGAGAGGCTTATCCATGAGTCGGTGCCCGGCACAAATTCGCCATACAGCTTGAGATCGATTCCCGCTGCGTGCCCGGAGCTCATGTTGTCGCCGTAGTAAACCACCTTCACGTTGTTCACACTGTAAGGCACAAGGTTGCCCAATGCCTTGTAGTAGGCTTCGGCCGAGAACTTGAAAGGCCGTTTGTTCATGTTGAACCGGTAGTCGAAACCCACTATGAAATGTATTGATCGTTGGCTTTTGGCCTTTTTGTTGAGGCTGGCATAAGTGATGCCGTTCGTTGTGGTGGTGTCTCTTATCTCCTTGAAGAACGGCGCCTGATAATAAAGTCCGGTGGCGAAACGCATCGTAACGTTGTGGTTGAATGCCGGAATTATGCCCAGTGACAGGCGTGGGCTCACGATGGTTTCCTTGGTATAGCTCCAATGGCTGAACCTTATGCCGTAGTTGAGCGTGAACAGAGTGTGCTCGCCTTTGCTCGTAAAGCGGTAGCAGTCTTGCATGTAAGCTTCTATGCGGTTGGCGTTGAGCACGTTCTTTGCACGCATGCTGTATATGAGATTCAGCTCGTCGGCGGTGTGTGGAATGCTGTATCCGCTTGAATCGCGCATTTCATATTCAACCGAATTTTCGGTTATATGCTCTTTCTTGAACGTGAAAGCACCTTCTATCTCGTGTTTCTTTATCTTGCTTTGGTAGAGCAGTTTCACGCTCTCCACATGTGCATTGAGGTAGTTTCTTGCATGCTGGAAATAGGTGCCCACTCCCAGGTTTTCGCTTGTTTCGGTCTGGGTGAGCCAGTATTGTCCCTGTATGTCATACTTTTCCTGCTCTTTGGTGTGGAAAGCCGAGGCTATGAGCGACAGCGACGTGTTTTCGCCGAAGTTGCGCGTTATGTTCAGCGAACCGAAATAGGTTCTGAATATGTCGTTTTCCTTTCCGTCGAAATACACCTTGAAGGCTTTCACGCTCTGCAGCGTTCCGAAGCTGGTTTCGCGGTCTTCGGGCGTGAAATTGTAGTGGTTGTCTGAAATGTTGCCCATGAACGATATGTTCCACCGCTTGTTGGGGGCGTAGGTGAAATAAGTCTGGTAGTCGATGAACGATGGTTGGTATTCGCCTTTCGTGTCCATCGACCCCAACAGATATTTAGTGGTTTTGTAGCGCAGGCCGTTGCTCCATGACAGTTTCTTGTTGCTTATGCCCACAAATGCACTCGCCCCAAGCAGACTGGCCGATATGTTGGCTTCGAATTTCTTCGGTTTGCGGTAGGCTATGTTAAGTGCCGACGACATCTTGTCGCCGTATTTGGCTTCGAAACCTCCCGTGGAGAAGCTTATTTTCTCAACCATGTCGGGATTGATTACCGACAGTCCTTCCTGCTGACCGCTTCTGACGAGAAACGGACGGTAAATCTCCACATTATTTATATACACACTGTTCTCGTCGAACGACCCGCCGCGCACGTTGTATTGCGACGACAACTCGCTGTGCGTCGATACTCCCGCCTGACTTTGTATAAGCTCCTCGACGGCGTTGCCGCTTGCCGACGGTATGGTTTTTATGTCTTCTTTCTTCAGCTCCTGGGTTTGACTTGTCTGGCGGCGCGTGTCGGTTACGGTAACACCTTCAAGGGTGTTGTCGTTGCTGTACATCGTTATCTGGAGCGTCTGCTTGCCCCGTGGCTTTCTGAGCACGCGTGTCTTGGTCTTGTAGCCAATCATCGAAAACCTTATTACAACCGAGTCGGCAGAGTGCAACTGCATGCTGAACTCGCCCTTCAGCGATGTCATTGTCATCTTGCCCTGTTGCATACAGGCCACCGATACAAACTCAAGCGGTTCGGAATTGTCGTCGACGACCCTTCCTTGAAGCGTGAAATTCTGTGCGGCTGCGTTTATGCAGCAGCACAAAAACAATATATATAGGGCTGTTTTCTTTAATTTCATAATAGTATTAACGCTTTCTCGGCCGCTTTATTGTGTCTGACTGCCACTTTTAGAAGCTTTGCCGCAATCATTGTGCATTCTTCGCTGGGCGATGTCGGAGCATGTTCTGAATTTCCATAATTTTGCGGTAAACATTTGCTGATGTTGATATAAATGTGTAATTTTGGCCAATAAACATATACCAACGAAATGAAGAGAAGCATTGTCATAACCGGTGGTGCCGGTTTTATTGGCTCACATGTAGTGAGGCTCTTTGTGAAAAAATATCCCGAGTATAGGATTGTCAATCTCGACAAACTTACTTATGCCGGCAACCTTGCCAATCTTGACGATATAAAGGATGCTCCAAACTACACTTTTGTAAAAGGCGACATCTGCGATTTCGATCTTGTGCAGAAGATAATGAGCGACTATGAGGTGGACGGTGTCATACATCTGGCAGCAGAAAGCCATGTTGACCGCTCAATAAAAGACCCGTTTACTTTTGCCAGAACCAATGTCATGGGCACCCTGACACTGCTTCAGGCAGCCAAGATGTATTGGGAGAGCCGGCCAGAGAAATACGAAGGCAAGCTCTTCTACCACATTTCCACCGACGAGGTCTACGGTGCCTTGCAGCTCACCGACCCGCAGGGCATAGAGTCGCCGTTCACAACCAAGGCATCGTCGGAGCATCATCATGCTTACGGGCGCGAGTTCTTCACCGAACAGACACGCTACACACCGCATTCGCCTTATTCGGCTTCGAAGGCAAGCAGCGACCATTTTGTGAGGGCTTTTCACGACACCTACGGCATGCCAACCGTCGTTACCAACTGCTCAAACAACTACGGTCCCTACCAGTTCCCCGAAAAACTCATACCGTTGTTCATAAACAACATACGCCACCGCAAACCGTTGCCCGTCTACGGAGAGGGACTTAACGTGAGAGACTGGCTGTATGTGGAAGACCACGCGCGTGCAATCGACCTGATATTCCATAACGGCAAGGTGGCCGACACATATAACATCGGCGGCTTCAACGAGTGGAAAAACATCGACATAATACATGTGCTCATAAAAACCACCGACCGCCTGCTCGGCAGGAAGGAAAATGAAGACCTCGGTTTGATAACCCATGTAACCGACCGAATGGGACATGACATGCGCTACGCCATTGATTCGCGCAAGTTGCAGCGTGAGTTGGGTTGGGAACCCAGCCTGCAGTTTGAGGAGGGCATCGAGAAAACGGTGCGGTGGTATCTTGACAATCAGGCGTGGATGGACAATGTCACATCGGGCGATTATCAGAAATACTATGAGAATATGTACGGCAAATAACCGCCACGCAAGCCTCAGTGAAAGCAGTCAATGACGGCAAGACAATACAAACTGCCGCTTCCGGAAAACCAGGAAGCGGCAGTTTGCGTTTGTAGTAAAGCCTGGCCGTATTGCGGCAAGGCGTAATGCCGGATGGGATAGATGAGCACGGGCGTCTTTCACACGGTTATGC
>CAVDJG010000118.1:0-2021 GCA_963609005.1 Acidaminococcaceae bacterium | reverse complement strand
GTTATGCCGTCGTGGGCTTGCTATGATTGCACCTCATGCACGGTGTGTTTCAGAATGGAGTAGGGCATGAAAAAAGTCCTTGGACGCACAATCGCATCCAAGGACTTCTTCATTTTTCTGTGTATTTTGAATACTACGACATGCGTCATATTACATCATGCCGCCCATGCCGCCCTGTCCCATGGGCATGGCAGCCTTCTCTTCGGGCTTGTCGCAGATGAGGCATTCGGTTGTGAGGAACATTCCTGCAATCGAAGCAGCGTTCTCGAGAGCCACGCGGGCCACCTTGGCCGGGTCGATGACACCCTCTTTGCGCAAGTCTTCGTAAACGTCCTTGCGGGCATTGTAGCCGAAGTCGCCCTCGCCTTCGCGCACTTTCTGCACTACTACGGCACCCTCGCCGCCTGCATTCTTCACGATTTGGCGCAGAGGTTCTTCAATGGCGCGTGCCACGATGTTTATACCGGTCTGCTCGTCGGCATTGTCGCCCTTGAGTCCGTCAAGGCTCTGCTGAGCGCGTATGTATGTTGTTCCGCCGCCCACAACAACGCCTTCTTCCATTGCGGCGCGTGTTGCGCAGAGAGCATCGTCAACGCGGTCTTTCTTCTCTTTCATCTCCACTTCGCTGTTGGCACCCACATAAAGCACTGCCACGCCGCCTGCTAGCTTTGCAAGGCGCTCCTGGAGCTTCTCCTTGTCATACGAGCTTGTAGTGTTGGCAATCTCGTTCTTTATCTGTGCCACACGGTCGGCAATCAGGTTCTTGTCGCCTGCACCGCCAACGATTGTAGTGTTGTCTTTGCTTACAGTGGCTTTGTCGCAGGTTCCGCACATTTCGAGAGTAGCCTTGTCGAGTGTCAAACCTTTCTCTTCGCTTATCACTACGCCACCCGTGAGGGTTGCGAGGTCTTCGAGCATAGCCTTGCGGCGGTCGCCGAATCCGGGAGCCTTCACGGCGCAAATCTTCAAGCCTGCACGCAGACGGTTGACTACGAGAGTGGTGAGAGCCTCTGAGTCAACGTCCTCAGCCACGATGAGCATCGGGCGTCCGCTGTCGGCTGCCGGCTGCAGAATGGGCAGAAGGTCTTTCAGGTTGCTTATCTTCTTGTCGTAGATGAGCAGATAAGGATTGTCCATCACGCACTCCATCTTGTCGGCGTCGGTCACGAAATAGCTGCTCAGGTAGCCGCGGTCAAACTGCATGCCCTCAACTACGCCGATGCTTGTGTCGCGGCTCTTGCTCTCCTCAATGGTTATCACGCCGTCTTTCGACACTTTGCGCATCGCGTCGGCGAGCAACTTTCCAATTTCAGGATCGTTGTTTGCGCTTACGGTAGCAACCTGCTCAATCTTGTCGTAGTTGTCGCCCACTACCTCGGCGTTGTCCTTTATGTATTTCACCACGGCGCTCACGGCCTTGTCGATGCCGCGTTTCAGGTCCATGGGGTTGGCACCTGCCGTCACGTTCTTCAGTCCTTCGGTCACGATGGCCTGCGTGAGTATTGTTGCGGTTGTGGTTCCGTCGCCTGCATCGTCGCCGGTTTTGCTTGCCACGCTCTTCACGAGCTGTGCGCCGGTGTTCTCGAATTTGTCGTCAAGCTCCACTTCCTTGGCCACTGTCACTCCGTCCTTGGTGATTTGCGGAGCACCGAATTTCTTCTCGATAACCACGTTGCGACCTTTCGGGCCGAGCGTAACCTTCACTGCGTTGGCAAGTTTGTCAACACCGTTCTTAAGCAAGTCGCGTGCTTCTACGTTGTATTTTATTTCTTTAGCCATTGTTGCTTTTCCTTTCTTCGTTGTTTTTTGATTGTGAGTGTTTGTGCGTTATTTCACCACGGCGAGAACATCGCTTTGGCGCATGATAAGATATTTGGTGCCTTCATGTTCGAGTTCTGTGCCCGAATATTTGCCGTAAAGCACCTCGTCGCCTTCTTTCAATATCATCTCCTCGTCCTTCGTGCCTTGGCCCACAGCCACTACTTTGCCGTGCTGCGGTTTCTCTTTTGCCGTGTCAGGAA
>CAVDJG010000117.1:0-6326 GCA_963609005.1 Acidaminococcaceae bacterium | reverse complement strand
CAGGGCTTTGTGCTCAACAATTCCCGCAAACGCGCATTTATGCGGTTGAATTTTGGACACAATGCCTTTCAGGGGCAACAGACAACAAACCATACAAACGATAAAGACAAGCCCGGTGTATCTCCCCAAAAACATGTAAAAACGGCCTTTCAATGCCTTACGATGTCAGACAGTTTTTTTTACCGGACACCAATAACTCTTAACGGTTGGTGCTGCGCTGCTAAAGCATGCATGCATTTTCGGCCATTTGCTGTGCTTCTGCGCGTGCTGGTTTGCCGGTTTCGGTGAAAGGAAGCCGGTCGGTATGGACGAAATGGCGTGGCTGTTGGTATTTGGAAAGATGATCTTTGCAAATCGTTCTTATATTGTCGATGTCTTTCGAGGTTGTGAGCATGACGACAGCTTCGCCGAATTTCTCGTCTTTCTTTTTTGTTATCATAAACGGGCATGGCATTGCTTCGCGCAGGGCAGCCTCAATTTCTTCAATCTGCAATTTTATTCCTCCGCTGCATATAACGTTGTCTGCACGTCCGACTATGCGAAAACGTCTCCCGTCGGGTGCTATTTCGGCAATGTCGTTTGTGACGAGCGGTGTCTCGCAAACGAGCGGGGCGTTGACAACGAGGCGGCCATCGTCTTTCAACGACACGTCTACGTTGTCGAAAGGTGTGTACCATTCGCTTGCCCCGTTGCCGTTGACACGCCGTAGGGCGATGTGCGACAGGGTCTCGGTCATGCCGTATGTGCTCCATATTGCATTCGGAAATGAGCGAAGTTCGTCTTCAAGTTTCTTGTCAATGGCTCCGCCGCCGATAATGACATGCCTTATTTTCTTGAATAGCTCGCGCTCTGAAGCCACCTGAAGCGTGCCATATACCTGCATGGGAACCATTGCTGCAAAAACAGGCGGCTCTTGCAATCCGCGCAATGGTTGGCTGCTTGGTTCTACGGCGATGAGCCGCAGGTGTCCAACGATGGATCGCACAACCATCATCTTGCCCGCAATATAGTCTAAGGGCATGCACAACAGTGCCGTGTCGCCCTCTTTCAGGTGCAGAAATTCGCATGTGGTTCTAGCACTTGCTTCCATTCTTTTCTTCTCAACCCACATCGGTTTGGGGCGTCCCGTTGAGCCGCTTGTGTGTACGAGCAACTGTGGCGAGGCATCGTGCCATTGTTTGCTGAATTCTTGCAGTGTCATTGTCATGTGTGTGAAATCAGGTCGTTCAGTCTTTTTCAGGCGTGAACCACAGCCGGTTGCCACGCAGTTCGATGGGAAATTCGATGTTGTCGGTGAACAACATCCCCGTTCCCAGTCCTTGCGGCATCTTTATGTCGGGACCATAGGTGTGTGCCGCAAAATGTGCAATGGCATTTAGTCCGACGTTGCTTTCGAGCGCACTTGTCACCCACGACCCTATGCCGCGTTGCCTGGCCTTGGCTATCCATTCGGCCGACCCTTTCATTCCTCCGTGCAGTGAGGGCTTCAAAATTATGTAAGCAGGGCGTATAGTGTCGAGCAAGTCGTCTTTCATTGCAGGCAGGTTTACCCCAATCAATTCTTCGTCGAGAGCTATTGGTATTGGCGACGAGGCGCAAAGTGCGGCCATCTCACGCCATTGGTGTTGCTTTATGGGTTGTTCTATGGAATGAATGTCATAGCGGGCAAGGCTATCAAGACGCTCCCGCGCGTTTTGCGGGGTGAACCCTCCGTTGGCATCAAGGCGCAGTTCGATGTCGTTTTTGGTGAAACGGCTGCGTATGCGCTTCACCAGTTCAAGCTCTTTTTCAAAGTCTATGGCGCCTATTTTCAGCTTTATGCATTTGTAACCATCTTCTATCTTTTGCTCCAGCCGTTGTGACATTTCGTCGAATGATCCCATCCATACAAGTCCGTTTGTGGGTATCCCTTCCTCACCGCGCCCGAATGGCGTGTCGGCAAGGCAAAGGTTTCCGCATTCCAAATGCCGTATTGCCGTTTCAATGCCGAACATTATGGAAGGGTAGGGGCGCAACATCTCGTAGTTTATCTGCCCGGTGGCTTCTATAATTCCGCAAATAGAGTTGAGCGTCTGTTCATATTCTGCGCGGAAATCGCAGCTGAGGTCGGGCAAGGGAGCACATTCGCCTATTCCTTTCCTTCCCGGATATTCATCGGATGTAATCTCCACAAACCAGCTTTTGCGTGTCGTGTAGACTCCCCGTGATGTTCCTGCGGGTTGTTTGAAATGGAATGTTTTCGGCCTTACACTTATCTTGTATTTCATCGGATGCTGAATTGTTTATGGAAGTTTGGGATATTTCTTGAAATCGGGCTTGCGCTTTTCAAGGAAAGCCTTGCCGCCTTCCTGCGCTTCGTCGAGGAAATAGTAGAGCATTGTGGCATCGCCTGCCAGTTCCTGGATGCCAGCCTGGCCGTCAAGCTCGGCATTCAGTCCGGCCTTTATCATGCGCAATGCCAGCGGACTGCGTTCCATCATGGTTTGTGCCCACTCCACACAAGTGTCCTCCAATTGGTCGAATGGCACTACGGCATTCACCATTCCCATTTGTTCTGCCTCTTTCGCGCTGTATTGGCGGCACATGAACCAAATTTCGCGGGCTTTCTTCTGTCCTACGATTCGGGCAAGATAGCTTGCGCCGAAGCCTGCGTCGAAAGATCCTACTTTGGGTCCTGTCTGTCCGAAAATGGCATTGTCGCTTGCTATCGTAAGGTCGCAAACGAGGTGGAGCACATGGCCTCCGCCTATTGCATAGCCGTTTACCATGGCTATGACAGGTTTTGGCAGCGACCTTATCTGCCGTTGCACGTCGAGCACGTTGAGGCGCGGCACCCCGTCGTCGCCTACATATCCGCCGCGGCCTTTCACATGCATGTCGCCTCCCGAACAAAAGGCTTTGTCGCCGGCACCGGTGAGTATGACCACTCCTATGCGCTGCGCCTCACGGCACCATGCAAATGCTTGTGACATTTCCCATGTGGTGCGTGGGGTGAAGGCATTGCGGTAGCGCGGACGGTTGATTGTTATGCGTGCAATTCCATCGTACTCGTCGAATAGAATTTCCTTGAAATCGAAATCCTCTATCTTTTTCCATTCTCTTTTTTCCATATTCTGTTGTGATGTTTTGTTTCTGTCTTATTTTGACGTTTGCATTATCTGTGCCAAGTGTTCTTTCGTCAGCCGGTAGTATTCTGCCATTGCTTCGGCATCGTCTTCGGCGTTGGTCATTATCTCAAGAAGCATCGGGCGTGTGGTTTCTCTCGTGAGCAAGGTCACTATGCCGCACTGCATTTCTTGCGTGTTGCATGCTTTCATGTATCCGATGTCGTTTTGTGAGCAAATGCCCTCGGCGGTAGTATTGTGTGTTGCCGATATTAACTCGTCGGAGGCCGGGCTTTCTTCAATGCCCTGAACTTGCCTGAATATGCCGCCGCCTTGGTTGTTAAGCATCACAATGCGCAGGTTGCCGCCTGTGTGTCTGTTCCAAAGTGCATTTTGGTCGTAGAAGAAACTCAGGTCTCCAATTATGCATACGGTCATCTCGTCGGTAGCCATCGAGAAGCCGGTAGCGGTTGAAAGGCTGCCTTCAATACCGTTTACGCCACGGTTGCACCATACATAATGTGATGAATATATGCATGCAAGGCGTATGGCAGTGCTGTTGGCATAATGCACATTTATGTTGAAATCAAGGTCGTCGAGCTGTTCTTCGAAATATTTCACAGCCGACATTTGCGAATATCGTGGCTCGTAATTCTCTGATATTGTTGCTGCTGCCTGCATAATGCGGTTCCATTTGCCGAAGAATGATTGCCGTGAAGCATTTCTGTCTTGACTTTCTTGGCATGCTTCTGTGTCGTGTTCACCGCAGTTTGGTTTGCAAAGCTCGGCCAATATCATTTCCATTGATTTCCAATCAGGACATTCCACGATGTCGGTTAGCGACATCGTAGGGTCGGAAAGAGCATCGCAACCAAGTGTGAGAATGCATGTGTCGCATTTCGCCTGGCGCAGAAAACGGCGTGTGGCCTTGCTTACGACTGTGCCTCCTATATATATTATAAGGTCGGGCAGATATTCTTCTCTTTTACCTACCGACCTTATAGCTTCGTCGAAATGTATTGTTGTGTAGCATTCGTTGGCAAGCGGTTCGCTGAATGTTACATAATTGTTTTGCAGAGTCTTCATTGTTTGCGCTCCGATTGCCCCTTTGGCAATTTGCCCGATGACGAACATCGGGCGGTTTGCGGCTGACAACTTCTGGCGGAGAGCATCGGGCAAACACGGGAGTGCAGGCAGTTTTATTGCTTTTATTACTCTTTCAGTAGGTAAAGCCGGAGTAGTGAAGCCAAACAACGGTTCGCTGATGGGCACATTTATGTGTACGGGCGCACCTTCACCTTGTGTTGCGCATAATATGGCTTCGTTCACAAGTCGGTTGCAAAACCATGCGGTTTCGTCGTCAACTGGCTCGGGCAGAGAAACCGACTTGGCAGTGATTTTCTCCATACAACCTGCCTGCCTTATTGTTTGGCCGTCGAGTTGGTCGATCCATTGCATGGGGCGGTCAGCCGAAACGATGATGAGCGGCACATGCTGGTAGTAGGCTTCTGCCACCGCGGGGGCGGTGTTAAGCAAGGCTGAACCCGAGGTCACGCACACGACAACCGGTTGCCTTGTTGCCAAGGCAATGCCTAAGGCAATAAATCCCGCAGTGCGCTCATCGGTTATGGAGTGGCATTTTATGGTGCCGGTTTCCTTGAAATTGTGTGCTATGGGCGCGTTGCGGCTGCCGGGACAAACTATTGCGTTGGTAATGCCCTCTTCCAAAAGGACAGATGTGAGTGTGTTTACGTTTCTTTTGTTGCAGAACATAGTGTTTGTTTTATAATGCGGCTGCAGTTGTTGGGGCTGAATCGGAATGCAAGAGAATGTTTGGCTGTGTGCCGCAGACGCTTCTAAGCACCGACATCATGGTTTCCATTTTTGCCTCGGTTTCTTCCCATTCGGCTTGTTCACGGCTTTCTTCCAGCAGACCGCCGCCTGCAAACAGGTCGTATCTGCATTGGCTTATCTTCATGCATCGCAGCGAAACAAACAGTTCGGTGGCACCTTGTTGGTTTAATATGCCTGAGAAACCGCTGTAATATTGCCGGTTTGCCGACTCGTTGTCGGTTATGAAATCCATGGTTTCGGCCTTCGGTATGCCACACACGGCTGGGGTGGGGTGGAGCGCCTTGGCAATGTCATAAATGCTTGAACCACCGCTTGTGCCAAAACTGATGTCGCTTCTTAGGTGCAACAAACAGCCTGCTTGGCTGGTGTATGGGCCGTTTACCGCAATATCTTCGGTGTGTTGTTTTATGCAATCGGTTATATATTCTTCAACATAATGTTGCTCGGCCTTGTTCTTCTCGCTCCATAATGTTGCTTGTGTGTTGTTGTCGGCCTTGCCTTCGCGTGCCGATGCAGTTGGATCAGTGGCTTTTATTGTGCCCGCAAGTGCCATGGTGCTGTATTTGTTGCCTTTGCCGCTGATGAATTTCTCGGGTGTGGCTATTAGCCATGTGCCGCTTCTCTCCGACGAAAACAGCGACACGAACATGCCGGGATATAGAGAACATGCTTCGGCAAACAATGCTTCCGGCTCAATCGGTGCGTCAGAATATATCGTGGAACGGCGTGCCAAGACAATTTTCTTGAATGTCTTGTCGGCGAGTTTTGCGTGGAATTTCCTGAAATCAACGCCATAACGTTCACGGTCGGCCTCGCATTGTTTTCTATACAGATTGGCTTTTTGTCCTTTGGGCAATGATGCAAGCTGCACCTTCTCCCATTTCGCGGAGATGATGAGCAGTGGCGATGATTCTGACACGGCAAACGGGGCAATGATGTATCCGCTGCGGCCATGTGTCTGTGACAATGATTGAAATTCTTCCGGTTCGTCATGCAGAGTGTTGCGCATGATGGTTTCTTCGTAGGGAAGCTTGAACAACACTTCGCTCATTTCTTGCTTTTGTTGAGAATGAAGTTTGTCACATCTACTGCAGAAATCAGTTCGCGCTTGTTGTTGGCAATCTCAATGTGCCATACATGCAGAGTTTTGCCTTTGTGTATGATGCGGGCGGTGGCTGTAACACAGTCGCCTTCAAGCACTGCTTTCACATGGTTGGCGCTCACGTTTATACCCACGCATATCTTGTCGGGGCATAACGCCATCGACCCCACGCCTGCAAGGTTTTCGGCAAGGGCCAATGTTGCGCCTCCGCTGAGAAATCCGAATGTTTGGCGGTTGCGTTCATCCACTTTCATGCGGGCCTGGCA
>CAVDJG010000116.1:0-6346 GCA_963609005.1 Acidaminococcaceae bacterium | reverse complement strand
ACGTTTGGCGTTGACAAGCGCAAGGCCGCCAGTCTGCTCGACACCAGTTCGTGCTTCATGCAGGGGCTCATACCCTACGGGGCACAGTTGCTCATGGCGGCAGGACTGGCAAAGCTCAATCCCACCGACATTGTGCCCTACCTTTATTATCCGTTCATTCTCGGGGCAACAATGGTGTGCAGCATCTTGCTGCGCTTCCCAAAGAAATACTCCTGACACAAAAATTGAAAGATGACACTGGCCAATACCGATATAATATTAAGGAATTTCTTCAAGTTGCTGAGGTCGGGCGCACTCGGCGAATTTGAAGAAATAGAGCCTATGTCTGATTTCAAGTGGAACCGGCTCTACGACATTGCCTTGCAGCAAAGCGTGCTCGGCACCGCAGCGGCAGGCATAAAGTGCAACCCGCACACGCCTGCGGCCATGCCGCAACACATTGCCGACCGCTTCATGGAGGCCGCCGGCACGGCACCCCGCGACGGTGCCGAAGAGGAAACAGGCGACGTGCTGCTCACCAACCGGCTGCTCAACCGGAGAATAAGGAAAACAAGAGAGCGCGAGAGTGCCTCTGTGGAATGTTCGGAAAGCACACTGTGCCTTTTCAACCTCATAATAGCAAACACCAACCAAGTGCTCACCCGTGGCATCTCCTACGGGCACTTGCTGCCAATAGGAGTATTTCTTAGGTGTCACGGCGACCGCGTGGATTTTGTGAAACTCGACCGTTGGCTCGAAAAATGCCACTTGAAAAACCTCGCGCAGCTATACGGCAGCATACTCATCACCACGCTTGATTTCGAGAAGGCAGAAGTGCCTTTCGTGTCGCGCATCGATCCCTACGGCTACAGGCAGGCCATACGCAGTCTGCTGCACCACACCAATGTTGACACAAAAGACTGGCAATTTCACCAGAGTGAAACCGGACTTGTGGAAAACGACCCCAAAGCCATGATGCGCACCTTTAAAAACAGCATGAAATATTTTGCCTACGCACCCGTGGAAACCACAAGCAATTTGCTGCACAGCTTCATTGCCAACCTGGCAGAGCTTGAAGAATAGCACTGCACACACCCTATAACACTTAGCCAAACACCGCATGCAACCGGCGCAACAACGCGCTGCTTGCAGCATGCACCATGCGCTGCAAGCACGCACCGCACATGCCGCACGCGCGTGCAGCAGTTGCAACACGCGCGTGCATCGGCCGATGCACGGCAGAAAGATGCCGAAACCAAGGCCTAACGCAAGTGTGCTTTCGCCGGAAACTATTTTGATGCATAATGGCATGTTTCCATATTTTTGTTGTATTTTTGCAGAAGATAGGCTACGCCTCGGCAATTGAAACAAGTGTTCATTGCGCTCGGCTTGCACTATCTTTGCAAAGAATGGGCCGTAGCTTCACGATGCAAATGCGCTCCGTCTGCATCGGGCTCGCCTTTGAAAACCCTAACTCCGTTTGCTACATGAAGCATAAAACAACGTTCTTGCATCTGGTGCAGGCTGCCGTAACGGTCTTGTGCGTGATGGTTTCGTGCGGTGTGCCGGCCGAGCACGAGGCTGCCGACAGATGGAACGACATTGCCTACAGCTACCATTACCGCAACCTCGACAGTGTGGTGGCCAATGCCAGGCGTGCCTACGTGGCTTCGGAGCGGTATGACGACGGGCGGGCCGAGGCCTTGAACAACTGCGCTTTTGTCGATATAGCGCGTATGGACTACGGCAAGGCCGAAAAACGGCTCGGCGAAGTGGGCGAGATTACCAACAACCAGATTGAACTCATGGTGGCCGACGTGCAGATGATGCGCCTGTGCCAACGCCGGTCGGAGAACAAGAACTTCTACCGATACATGCAGAGTGCCATGTCGCGCCTCGCAAGGATAAGGGAAAACGGCAACGAGCTAACTCCAAGGCAGCAAAGGCGGCTCGTCTATGCGCAAAGCGAATATTATATTACGGTGTCGGCCTATCTGTATTACGTGGGACAGACGGTGGAATCGTCGGAGGCACTTGCCGAAATCGACTCCAACGGAGAGATTGTGAAAGACACGGCCCAGCTGCTAAACTATTATTATAATGTGGGCGCCGGCGGCATAATATCGGGCGACACAAAGGAAAGCATAGCCCAAACCGAGTTCGACTATCTCATGCGCTGCTATCTGTTGTCGCGGCAATATCACTACACTTACTGGGAGGCCAACTCAATGCAGGCTCTGAGCGAGCATCTGCAAGATGCCGCGCAACGCCGGACATTGCTGCACAACAATCCGCAGGAGGTGGAGTATCTGAATGTGGACAATATGCCCGACACGCTTCTCGCCGGAAATCTGGCGCAGCGCGCCCTCGCGCTTTTCGAAAAATACGGCGATGTGTATCAGATAGCAGGTGCCTACCGCACCTTGGCCGAATGTTATTGGACAATATCCGATTACGGTTCGGCTCTGGCTTGTCTGAACTCGGCCTTGGAAAAGAACCGTGTCGTGGCACTCGCCCCCGACCTCGTGGCTTCCATACGCGAACAGTTGTCGCTGGCTTATTCGGCAGTCAACGACAAGCAGCGCAGCGACTACAACCGCAACCTTTATCTCGACATACAGGAAAACACGCGCCAGGACCGTATGCTTGAAGCGCGCGCCGAACAGCTCGACCAGTCGCTCAAATCGCTTAACTACATGATAGCCGCCGTCGTGGCCACGATAATACTCGTGGGCACGATATTGTTCAGACTCGGATATATAAGGCGGCGGCGAATGCGCACAATGTCGGTGGATGCCCTGAAAGAACCTCTCGCAAAATGGAAAATGGCGCAAGAGAAACAGGCCGAGGCCGAGGCCGACGAAATGGAAAAACTTGCCGAGCAGACAAGCATGGCCGAGGAAGAACTGCGCAAGAACCGTTGGCAATACATAGAACAGCGCGCCAAAATATCGCTCGTGAATGGTGTGACCCCGCTCGTAAGCCGTATCGCACGCGAGGTGGCGTTGCTCGAAGAAAACGTGGGCGACGACAGCCTGAGGAAGGAGCGCTATGAATATATTGCCGAGCTTACAGACAAGATAGTGGCTTGCAACAACGCCCTGACAAAATGGATACAAATGCGACAGGGCGAGCTGCAGCTTCACATAGAGAGCTTCTGCCTGCAAGACACATTCGACACCTTGTCGCAAGGCAAGATGCTGTACACTCTGAAGAACATCACGCTGGAAATAGTGCCTACCAACCTCGTGGTGAAGGCCGACAAGACGCTCACACTGTTTATGCTGAACACCATGGCCGACAATGCGCGCAAGCACTGCCGGCAGAACGGGCACATAAAGGTGAGCTGCGAGGATATGGGCGACTGTGTGGAAATATCGGTTGCCGACAATGGCGAGGGAATGAGTGAACTGCAACTGAAGCATTTGTTCGACCATAAGGCCATTGTTGACGATGCCGTGGAAGAGAAAAACGACGTGGGCGAAACCGCTGCGCATCACGGGTTCGGACTTCTTAACTGCAAGGGCATAATAGAGAAATACCGCAAAATGAGCTGTTTCTTCTCGAAATGCATGATTTCGGCCGAGAGCAAGGAAGGCGCAGGCAGCCGCTTCTTCTTCCGTTTGCCCAAAGGCGTAATGCGCACCATTGCCGTGGTTGCAGTGTTGCTGCTGCCGCTTTCTCATCTTGTTTGCCGGGCAAAGCCGGTGCAGCAGCGTGCGCGCGGGGCATGTGTTGTGGCCGGGACAGAAAACCGTTGCCTGGCCATGGCAGGCGTGTTTGCCGACAGCGCATATTTCAGCAATATCGAAGGCATGTATGGCAAGACCCTCGAATATGCCGACAGTTGCCTTAAATACATGAACCTGCACTATTATGGCACTCTGCACGGCAAGGGGCGCGAACTCGTGTTGTTTGATGCCAACGGCGTGTGTCCGGCCGAAATAGAGTGGTTTCGCGACAGTGTGAAGGTTGACTACGGCATAATACTCGACGTGAGAAACGAGACGGCAGTGGCGGCATTGGCTTTGCACAAGTGGAAACTTTACAGATATAACAACAGTGTCTACACGCAGTTGTTCCGCGAGAAAAGTGCCGACAACACCCTTGCCGATTATGTCAGCGTGATGCAGAAATCGGAGAACAGC
Organism: Acidaminococcaceae bacterium; assembly: GCA_963609005.1. Classification (GTDB taxonomy): domain Bacteria; phylum Bacteroidota; class Bacteroidia; order Bacteroidales; family Bacteroidaceae; genus Prevotella. Next base: position 2,219 of record CAVDJG010000116.1, on the reverse strand, counting down.
AAGAATGTGGCCATGGTTCTGCTCCTGTTCTTCTTCATGCTGATATTCCCTATATATTATATATTGTATTACCGCCACCGCATATACTATAATATATGTGTGGACAATATAAAGAAGCTCAACGCTTTGTTGTCGGGCAATGCCGGCAGCGACAGTAGTCTTGCTGCCATGGACAGGATATGGACGGCCGACAACAATGCCATGGTGGCCAACGAGCATCTTGCAAAGCTGCAGGAACTGGTGTCGGAAATAAGAAATTCGCTCAACAACGGAAAGGAACGGCACGAAAGGCACATCGACGACATGAGAATTGCAAGCGACGAACTGAGGAGAATCAAGCTCGACAGCGACAGTCTGTATGTGAGCAACAAGATAATAGACAACTGCCTCTCGACGCTGAAGCACGAAACGATGTATTATCCTACAAGGATAAGGCAACTGATTGACGGCACCGACTGCAATTTGCAGGCAATAGGCGAACTGGTGAATTATTACCGGGTTATTTACTCGGTGCTGAGCATTCAGGCCATGCGCGTCGTTGAAAGCCAGGGCATTCCGGGCGATTATAGCATGAATTGCCTGTATGTCTTGCTGAAAAAGGCCAACGACGGAAAGCGGCCGCAATGGACTGCCGAGGCTTCAGAACCTGGCTATGTGAGTGTGAAAATAGTGATGACATGCCTGCATCTTGACGACAGACAGTGCAGGGATCTATTTACCGAGGCTACTTGCAATGTGGCATTTCTCGTGTGCCGGCAGATAATAAGGGATATAGGCGAACGCTACCACGCCCGGGGATGCGGAATATCGGCATCGCCAAACGGTGAGAGCGCAACGACAATAAATATAAAAATATCAGGATTAGCATGGAAAAATTCAATGTGGTCATAGTTGAGGACGTGCCCTTGGAACTGAAAGGCACGGAGGGGATAATACGTAACGAAATACCCGAAGCGCAGATAATAGGGACTGCGGCCAGCGAAAGTCAGTTTTGGGCACTTATAAAGCAGCAGGTGCCCGACCTCGTGCTGCTCGACTTGGGACTTGACGGCGCGACTACCGTGGGCGTGGAGATATGCCGTTGCGTGAAAAACGAATACCCAAAGGTGAAAGTACTGATTTTCACCGGCGAGATACTGAACGAGAAACTGTGGGTGGATGTGCTCGACGCCGGGTGCGACGGCATAATATTGAAAAGCGGCGAACTGCTCACAAGAAATGACGTGATGTGCGTGATGAGCGGCAAACGCATGGTGTTCAACCAGCCTATACTTGAAAGAATCGTTGAACGCTTCAAGCGCGGAATAAACAACCAGATAATGCGGCAGGACGCATTGATACGTTATGAGATAGACGAATATGACGAACGCTTCCTGCGCCATTTGGCTCTCGGCTACACGAAAGAACAGATTTCAAACCTGAGGGCAATGCCTTTCGGGGTGAAGAGTCTGGAAAAGAGGCAGAACGAACTTGTGCAGAAACTCTTTCCCGACGGCAACGGACGTTTGGGCGTGAATGCAACGAGGCTCGTGGTGCGTGCCTTTGAACTGAGAATATTGGATGTTGACAATCTCGTGCCCGACGAAGAATGACGCCCATGGGGCATCACTTCGTTGGCGGCATGGCGCTTTGTGCAGTCGGTTTCACAAGGCGTGCCTTGCAGTGTTGAAGAAATGCAGCTGTTGATATGGTGAAATACAATAAAATATTTACTGTCGTGACGCTTGTGCTGGCGGGACTTCAGTTTGTCGTCGTGATGTTGTCTTGGCTCGTGTCGGCAGCAAATCCCGAAAGCAATATCCGTTCGTTGTTCGGAGGCGAGGGTCTGCGCTGGCTCTTCGGCAGCTTCGTCAGCAACTTGGAGTCGCCCGTTTTGGTGTGGCTGTTGCTGGGCAGCGTAGCCTATGGAGTGGTGGCGAAGGGCGGGATGATGCGTTCGCTGCATGCTTTCAGGCAATGCGACTATCGCGAACGCATGGCCTTGTATGTGGTGGCAGGTGAAGCCGTGTTTGTGTTGGCGGTAATGTTGTTGCTCACAGTCGTTCCGCATGCAGTGCTGTTGAGTGCTACAGGCACCTTGCTCACAAGCAGTTTCTCGGCCGGACTGGTGCCGGTTGTGGCCTGTAGCGCATGCGTCATGGGAGCGACTTTCGGTTTGTTGGCCGGACGTTTCCATTCCTTATATGATGTTTTCCGGGCAATGTCGCATGGAGTGTCGT
>CAVDJG010000115.1:0-6358 GCA_963609005.1 Acidaminococcaceae bacterium | reverse complement strand
GGCACCCTCGTTGCGGCTTCCCACCACGATTTCCTTGTGGTCGTGCAGGTAGTTGAGAGCTATGCGCTCAATCTCCTTGCTCATTGTTGCCGAGAAGAGCAGCGTGTTGCGGTCGGCCGGCACGTTGTCGAAAATCTCGTTGATGCTGTCAGAAAAGCCCATGTTGAGCATTTCGTCGGCCTCGTCGAGCACCACGTTGCGCACGCTGTCGAGCTGCGCCGCGCCCCGGTTCATGAGGTCGATGAGGCGTCCCGGTGTGGCCACTATTATCTGTGCCCCGTGTTTCAGGGCCCGCATCTGGTCAACGATGGACGTGCCGCCATACACGGCCACCACGTTTATGCCCTTGATGTATTTTGCAAACGACTTGAGGTCGTCGGCAATCTGCAGGCAAAGTTCGCGCGTGGGCGATATTACCACGGCCTGCGTGGTGCGGTCGTCGGCGTCGGTGCGTTGCAGCAACGGGATGCCGAATGCCGCGGTTTTGCCCGTGCCGGTTTGCGCGAGGGCTATCACGTCGTTGCCGTTGCCCAAGAGAAAGGGTATCACTTCTTCCTGGACCGGCATGGGATGCTCGAAGCCCAGTTCTTCAATGGCGCGGCGAATGTCGCCGTTCACGCCAAGTTCTTCAAATGTCTTCAATGTCTTTCGTTTTTCTAAGAAAATGCTGTGTAGGGTGTTTTCTTCTCCAAAAGGGTGCTGCCTCACTGTCTTCCCAGCCATGAAAAACGAAGACTCTCGGCAGTTTCAGATAAAATACAATTCCCGAATACGGCTGCAAAGTTACTAAAAACAAGCCGTATGGCGAAATGTTTCGGCCAAAATGACGCTCTGCGTGCGGCCTGCTGCGGTTGCGCCGTGCGTGTGCGGCGGCTGCTGCACGCGCGTGCACCGCCTGCTGCAAATTGCGGGCAAGGCTTTGTTGCGGGTGCGGCAGAATTTGGTTAACTTTGCAGAGTGCCTCCGTAGGGTGGGGCACAGGCATCTTTAAGAAAACCAAGAAGGATTATGAGAATATGCGTGTTCTGTTCGGCCAACGACAACATTGCGCCGGAGTATTTTGAGAAAACCCGCCAACTGGGCGAGTGGATAGCCCGCGAAGGCCACACGCTCGTGTTCGGCGGCACCAACCAGGGGCTTATGGAGTGCATTGCCCGCGCCGTGCACGGCAATGGCGGCACCACGGTGGGCGTTGTGCCGAGCATAATAGAGAAAGGCGGGCGAGTGTCGGATGCCGTCGATGTGAAGGTGCTGTGCGACAATCTGAGCGACCGCAAGGATTTGCTCATGTCGCACTCCGACGTGTTTGTGGCCCTGCCCGGCGGCGTGGGCACGCTCGACGAGGTGTTCACCGTGATGGCCTCGGCCACCATTGGCTACACCGACAAGCACGTGGTGCTCTACAATGTGGGCGGGTTCTGGGACTCGCTCGTGGCCCTTCTGGCCGACTTGCAGTCGCGCGGAATGGTGCGCGGCCGCCTTGCCGACCGCCTCACCATTGCCGCATCGCTTGCCGATGTCAGGGCGGCGCTTGCCGCTCTGTAATTATCGGAGGCTTGCTCCGAACTCGGGCGAGATGTAGTTGTAGATGTCTTTGCAGCAGTCGGCCGAGAAAGCCTGCGCACACTCCACGAGTTTGTCCCACATTTCGGGGCTGAGCCCGCGTTCCAGTTGGTCGCGCGTCACGCCGTGCTTTATCATTCCGTAGATGAATCCGGCGTTGAAATTGTCGCCCGCCCCTATGGTGCTCACCGTGTGGGTGGGCGGCACGGCATACTCCTTGCGCAGCGATCCGTCGGAGTGCACCACCACGGGGCGCGGCCCGTCGGTGCAGATGAAACGCTTGCAGTAGAACGAAATTTCAGATGCATACACGCGGTCGGCGTCGCCCGTGCGGTAGAGTTCGGCGAAGTCGTCGCTCGATCCGCGCACGATGTCGGCATACTCGAGGTTCTCTATCAGGTTGGGCGTTATGCGCATCACGTCGTTGTGGTGGGCCGGGCGGAAGTTCACGTCGTAGTAGATTATGGCCCCGCGGGTGCGGGCCAGTTCCAGCAGTCCGGCCACCTGCGGTCTGAGTGCCGGGTTGACGGCATAGAACGATCCGAACACCACGATGTCGTCGGGCTGTATGTCGGGATAGGTGAAGTCCATGTGGTCGTGCGGCACGTCGCGGTAGAAAATGTAGTCGGCATTGTTCTGTTCGTCGAGGAACGCCAGCGACACCGGCGACTTGCTGTCGGGATAGACGCTTACGCACTCCGTCGATACGCCGTTGTCGCGCAGAAACTGCATTACGCGGTCGCCCACGCGGTCGCTGCCCGCCTCCGACACAAACACCGTGTCGATGCCGGCGCGCCCCAGCGACACGATGCCGTTGAACGTGCTGCCGCCCGGTACGGCCTCAATGGGCCGGTCGTTTTTGAAAATAATGTCGAGCACCGTCTCGCCGATGCCTATCACCTTGCGCTTGTCCATATTTTTTCTCCTTGTTGTCGTGTTGTCGTGCGCACCGCCCTGCCGTTGTGGCCGCGCCGCGCACGGTAGTGCAAATTTCCGAAAAAAAATGCAGAGCGGCAAGCCGCAGAAGCAAGTAATTTGTAAAAAATGCAAACGGCTTTTCGCCGTTCCGCCTTTTTGCACTACCTTTGTGGGCAGTATTATATAATATGTGTGCCGCCGACGGGCGGCAGACAGGCAGTAACAAACTATAAAAATGAACATAGCACTTATAGGCTACGGCAAGATGGGCAGGATGATTGAGACTGTCGCCAAGAGCCGCGGCCACAACATCGTAAGCATTATCGACATCGACAACCAGGCCGACTTCGGTTCGCCCGAGTTTGCCTCGGCCGACGTGGCCATAGAATTCACCAGCCCCTCGGCCGCCTACGGCAACTATCTGCGCGCCTTCGAGGCCGGCGTGAAGGTGGTGAGCGGCTCGACGGGATGGATGAAAGACCACGGCGACGACGTGCGCCGCATGTGCACCGAAGGGGGCAACACCCTTTTCTGGGCGTCAAACTTCTCGGTGGGCGTGGCCATATTCTCGGCCGTAAACCGCTATCTGGCCAAAATCATGGACGGTTTCACGCAGTATGACGTGCACATGGAGGAAACCCACCACATACACAAGCTCGACGCGCCCTCGGGCACGGCCATAACCCTGGCCGAGGACATCGTGGAAAGAATCGGGCGCAAGACCTCGTGGGTGAAGGGCCGCCAGCAGCTTGCCGACGGAACCGTGGAGGGAAGCAACGACTGCCGCCCCGACGAGCTGCCCATTGAAAGCATACGCCGCGACGAGGTGCCGGGCATACACACCGTGGTTTACGACTCGCCGGCCGACAGCATAACCATAACCCACGACGCACACTCGCGCGAAGGCTTCGCCCTGGGCGCAGTGCTCGCCGCCGAATACACCAAGGACCACAGCGGACTGCTCACCACATCAGACCTGTTCAAGTTTTGAGCCGTCAAGCAATAACGCAACAAGACAAACCGAAAGACAATGACCGAAAAGGACAAGAAACAAACAAGCCCGCGCCGCCAGATGCTGAAATTTGCCGTGGTGGCCGCGCTCTACATAGCATTCCTCATCTGGGTGAAGAGCTGGATGGGCATAATAGTGCTGCCGTTCATATTCGACGCCTATGTGACAAAACGCATAAAGTGGCAGTGGTGGCGCGATGCCGAAGGCCCCACACGCTTCATAATGTCGTGGGTTGACGCACTCGTGTTCGCCCTCGTGGCGGTGTATTTCATCAACCTCTTCTTCTTCCAGAACTATGTCATACCGTCGTCGTCGCTCGAGAAGTCGCTCCTCACGGGCGACTACCTCTTCGTGTCGAAGGTGAGCTACGGTCCGCGCAAACCGCAGACGCCGCTCACGCTGCCGCTCACGCAGCACACTCTGCCCGTGTTCGGCTGCAAGTCGTATGTGGAGTGGCCGCAGTGGAAATATGAGCGGGTGAAGGGACTGGGCCATGTGAAGGTGAACGACATCGTGGTGTTCAACTATCCGGCCGGCGACACGCTCTGCTCGGCCGAACGCTACCAGGCCAACGACTTCTACCAAATGGCCTACTCCATAGGCGAGCAGCTCTACATGGAACGGCGAGGCGGCGCTCCCGTAGACTTCAGCACCATGACAAAGCAGCAGGTGCGCGACGTGTTTGCCGAAGCCTATGCCCTCGGCCGCGAATATCTGGCACAGAACCCGGCCGAATACGGAAACATAATAACACGCCCCGTTGACCGCCGCGAGAACTATGTGAAGCGCTGCGTGGGTCTGCCCGGACAGACTTTGCAGATAAAGAACCGCATTGTCTACCTCGACGGGCACGCCAACAAGGAGCCCGACAACGTGCAGTATGCCTACCGCGTGAAGCTGCGCGCCCAGATGCCCATGGAACTCATGGAGGAACTCGGCATATCGATGGAGCAGATGACAAGCCTTAACCAGAACGGATATATGCCTTTGACGGCCGCCGCCGTGCGCACGCTGCGCTCGCGCAAAGACCTCGTGGAGAGCATTACGCCCGTTGACGATGCCAGCACCAACGACATCTATCCACTTAACGGCAACACCGGATGGACACGCGACAACTACGGTCCGGTGTGGATTCCGCAGAAAGGCAAGAGCGTGAAGCTCACCATGGACAACATAGCCATATACGAACGCCCCATACGCACCTATGAAGGCAACACGCTCGACGTGCGCGGCGGCAAGATATACATAAACGGCAAGGTGGCCACAGAATATACCTTCAAGATGGACTACTACTGGATGATGGGCGACAACCGCCACAACTCGCTCGACTCGCGCTACTGGGGCTTCGTGCCCGAAGACCACATTGTGGGCAAGCCCATATTCATCTGGTGGAGCCACGACCCCGACCGCCCCGGTTTCTCGGGCATAAGGTGGAGCCGCCTGTTCAGTCTTGTCGACAACATAAAGTGACATTCTGGGGCATAACTCCCACGCAACACCCTCAACCATGCGCCGCGATCTGCACCTCACAGCCGCGATCGCAGCGGCAGTGGCCGCAACGCTGCTGCTGCGCGCCTATGTCATCACCCTCTACGTCGTGCCCGACGCAAGCCTCGGCTCACCGTGGCGGCAGGGCGAAAGGGCGGTGGGCCTGAAGGTGTGTGCCCCCGCACCGGGGCGAGGCGATGCCGTGGTCTACCGCTTCCGCGGCTCCGACCACATGGGACGCGTGGTGGCTCTGCCGGGCGACACCGTGACGATCGGCAGGCTAATCTACCGCATTCCTCCCTTCCTGAAATGCCCTCTGTGCGGCAGCGACCGTTGCCGCCGCTATCTCATCGACACCGCCGGCGCGCGGGTGCTGCTGCACGAACAGCACATCGTGGCCAGGCTCTACCGCGTGGCCGACCTCATCGACGTGCAGTTCTGGCAGAAACACCGCTGACGCTGCACACCACGCAGGCGCGGCAACGGCCCATGCAAGACTTTTCTCCCCTATACATATTATTTAATGTGGCAGCCCATGGCGCAAGAACAATATGACACCGTGCTGCTCTCGTCGGCCTATTTCCCGCCGGTGCAATGGTTTCAGAAACTGCACCGGGCACGGAAATGCATCGTGGAGACGCACGACAACTTCGTGAAACAAACCTACCGCAACCGCTGCATCATAGCCACGGCCAACGGCACGCAGGCACTCACCGTGCCCACCGAGCGGGGCACGGGCGGCAAGGTGGCCATGCGCGACGTGCGCATAAGCGACCACGGCGAGTGGCGGCACCTGCACTGGAACGCTCTCGTGTCGGCCTACGGCGAGAGCCCGTTCTTCGATTATTATGCCGACGACCTGCACCCCTTCTTCGAGAAGCGTTGGGATAGGCTTCTCGACTTCAACACTGCCATTGTGGAAACGCTCTGCCAACTGCTCGACGTGCGCCCATCGGTGTCGTTCACACGCGAGTATGCCGATGCCGCAAGCCTCGCCGCCGAAACGGGCAGCACCGTGGCCGACTTCCGCGACGCCATACGCCCCAAACACCCGTTGCCCGACGAGGACTTCACGCCCGTGCCTTACTATCAGGTGTATGCCTCGCGCCACGGTTTCCAACCCAATCTCAGCGTGCTCGACCTGCTCTTCAACGAAGGTCCCGAAGGCATCTTCTTGCTCTGAAAATATTGGTGTCCGGTAAGAAACGGTCTGGCACTGTAAGGCATTGAAATGCAGTTTTTACATGCTTTGGGAGCTACACCGGGCTTGTATTCATCATCTGTGGAGTTTGTTGTCTGTTGCCACAGTATGGTAGGGTGTTCAAAATTCAACCGCATAAATGCGCGTTTGCGGGAATTGTTGAGCACAAAGCCCTG
>CAVDJG010000114.1:0-6373 GCA_963609005.1 Acidaminococcaceae bacterium | reverse complement strand
AGGGGCGCATAGTTCAACCTCATAAAGAATTATGCGCCCCTTACAGGGGCAATGGGATTTAATACCGTGACAGATAGTGGCAAGCCACTATCCTATAATATGCGCCCCTTTCAGGGGCAATAGGCAACAAACCATACAAAGGATAAAAACAACCCTGGCGTCTCACCGAGAGCATGTAAAAACTGCCTTTCAATGCATTACTGTGTCAGACTGTTTTTTTACCGGACAACAATAAATAAAAGTAGAAACTAACACGCAAAAGAGGCGGAGCAAAGTGCTTTCTCACACTTGCTCCGCCTCTTTTGTGTTGCTGGGGGCAATGCCCTGACGTTATCGGGCAATGTATTTGTGCCCGTTCTTTATGTATATGCCTTTCTGTGGTTGGCTGCCGCCGTTGCCGGTGCAGATGCCGTCGATGGTGTAGGTGCGCGAGTTGTTGTCACGGTCGAGGGTGATGCCGTCGATGCCGGTTGACGGGTCGGCAGTGAAATTGAAGGTCACGGTGCCGCTCTCGGTGTCCTCGCTGATTGCGGTGAAGGCATGGCCTATTTTGCTGCTGCCTGCATACCATGCATAGTTGGGCAGGTTCTGATCGCTGGTGAGCCGGTCAACGGCCGATGTTCCGGGGAAGGGGTCGCCCTTTACTTGGCTCATGTGGAGCGCGGTGACGTTGTCCACGTCGGCATATTTGGCGTTGGTGGTTTTCATAAGAAGTCCGTCGGCGGGGATAATCGCCATGCGCGGATGTCCAAGCGTGTTGTTCACCGTGTTAACTGATGTGGTGAAAATGCTTGGGTCGTAGTCAACATGATAGGCTATCATGCCGTGTCCGGGCACCGACTGGTTCCATCCCGTCTTCTGGATGTTCTCAATCACGACAAATTCGTTGCCCGACTCGTCGGCTGGATTCTTTATGCAGTAGGCCTTGCCACCCTCGTCGATGCTTTTCAGTTCGATGCCGTTGGCCGACTCTTTCAGTTCGTCTATGTCTAACCAACCGAAGTGTGATCGCTCCCATGCAGTGTAGGCGGTGGGGCGGTAGCCGTTGTTCACATATTCGCCCATGTCCATAATGCTCCAATAGTCCATTGATTGGTTCTCGGCATTCTGGCATTCCTGCGTGGCGGCAGTGGTGGCATAGAAGTCGGGCATGCCCAGACAGTGTGAGAACTCGTGGCAGAACAGTCCGATGCCGTTTATCATTCCCACCTGCTGGCCGGTTCTTCCGTTAAGCTCATTGTTCACGCCGAAACGGCTTATCTTGGTTCCGTCAATCTCAATGGTGTTGGCAAGTGTTCCCGATTTAGGCCAGATGCAGTCGGTGGGGTTGCCGCTCCAGCTTTCGGCATAGCCTGCATAGATGATGTAGACAAGGTCGGCATAGCCGTCGCCGTCGCTGTCGTAGTCGGCAAACTTCACTCCAAGCTGTTCCTTGGCGGCGTTGCACACATCGGTAACAAACAGTTGCATGTTGTCGTTGCCTGCCCCGTAGGTGCTCAGCGGGTTGGAGAGCGTCACCGGACCGTATAGGTCGAAGCTGGGCGTGAATGCTCCGTTGCTCATGTCTTTGAAATATCTGGCCACACTACCATAGTTTTTCGTGTCGTTGTTGTTGTAGTCGGTCATTTCGCCTTCGGCGTTGAGATACTGGTCGAAAGCCTTGAACGGTTCGTTTATGGTGAATTTGGTGTCGCTGAACTGGGCCATGATTACGAGCACTTTCACGTTGCCGTTGTGGCTCACGAAGCTGACATTGCTTGCGGCACGGCTTGCGGCCTGCATCTTCAGTGCGCTGTGCTGCATGGCAGCAAAGAATTTGGTGCGGTTTTGCGATGCTGCGGCTTCCTGCTCGGCTGCGCTGCGGTTGGCCTTGTTGTGGGCCAGCAGACCGCTGGGAATAATCTCTCCGTTGTCAGAGATGCGGGCCACTTGAAAGCCGTTGCCCACTTGGCACAGGAGCACCCCGTCGGTGGTGGTGTAGAAATGGAAGTTCTCGTCGCCGTGGCCTATGACTGTAAGTGTTGCGCCGTCGGCTTGGGCGATGTCGGTGGGCAGGTTGTATGCTCTTGCTGCCCATATCGACAGGTTGGCGAGCATGAATGCCACGATGGTGAATAGCGCTCTTTTCATTGTTGGTGACTATTTGTTGTTCTTGTTTCTTTCGTAGTAGTATTGTCCTTTGCCTTTGGTGCGGTTGCCGTATTCAATGGCGCGGGTGGGGCAGTGGTGGTAGCATGCAAAGCACGACAGGCATTGCCCCGTGTGCAGCCATGCGGGCATTGCCCCCTGACGGCATGCTATGTTGCCAACAGGGCACACGGCGGCGCACCGCCCGCATGCGGTGCATTTTGAAGGGTCGGCTTTGAAATGCCGGTCGCCCACGATGTGTTTAATGAAGAAATGGCCCAACAGTCGGCTGTTGGTGCGTTTCCATCGGCCTTCAACAATATGGTTGCCGGTCGCGCATGGAATGATGTTTTCGTTGATGAATTTGGACAGTTGTAGCTTAGCCTCGTCTTTCTTCTGCTTCTCGCGTGCGGCCTTGTCTACATCCATAAACGGCAGTCCTACAAACGATTCGGGCATGATGAGCGACAGGCGGCACGACAATGTGATGTTGGCTTTTGCAAGGTCGGCTTCAAAAAGGTCCATTCCTTCGCCCACAGTGTCGCCGGCCGTGCACAGGGCATAGCAGTATGGCGTGTGGCCTGATGCCGTGGTTAGGTTGAGGCTTGTAATGAATTGTCTTACGGCAAGTGGCGGCCGCCATCCGTGTATGGGAAAACAAAACCCTATGCGCTCGCCCTCGGCCACACTATAAGGCTTGCCATGGCTCTCGGTGGCCATGTCGATGAGTGTGTCGCCAGTGGCTTCGGCCAGTGTCCTGGCTGCCCATTTGGTGTTGCCGGTGCATGAAAAATAGAAAATCATAGCTCTGACCGTGTTTTCTTGTGTTGGCGTTTACTGGCATTTTGCAGTGAAAACAGTTGCCGGCAAACGCTTCGCTCTATTGGGGGCATAGTGTTTGAAAAGGGCATGTGGCCTGAAACCAAACGGTAGGGGGCCACATGCCGCTTTCTTTTCTTGGTGAGTGTGCTGCATGGCAGCGTGGCAAATCGCCTTGAAAGTGGGCATGACCGGTGTGCATGCCGGTGGCGATGCGTCAGTTGGCGTCCTCCATTGTGCCTTCAATGTAAAGGCGTGTCATCTCGGTGGCACCGTTGGTGCGCACTGTTATGGTCTTCTTGAAATGACCGGGAAAGGATCCTTTGCCGTTGTATGTCACCTTTATCTCACCCGACTCACCCGGTTTCACAGGTGTTTTGGTGTAGGATGGCACGGTGCATCCGCAGCTGGCAACCGCCTGATTGATTACCAACGGGGCGTTGCCGGTGTTGGTGAATTTGAAAACGCACTTCTGTACAGGGTCTTTTTCGGAGAATTTGCCGAAGCTATATAAAACTTTCTCGAATTTGATTTCAGCCTGTTTGGTTTGGGCGAAGCTTGTTGCAATGCATCCCAACAGCATTACTGCCATAAGTAAAAACTTTTTCATTTCGTTTGGTTTTGCGATTTGGGCGGAAAATCCGCCTATAATCAGTTTTCAATTCAGCAAAATTAGTAAAAGAAAATTCAGCCGCGCCAAACCAAATATTATTTTTGCAAATATTAAATATAATATGTGTTTCTTAATTGTTGTGGCATGGTTGTGCGTGGCGTGGCTTCCTTTTTTGTCGTCATTCTTTTCAATACCGATAAGTTTCACTATCTTTGTAGAAGATAGGCTGCGTCTCGGCAATCGAAACAAGTTTCATTGCGCTCGACTTGCACTATCTTTGTAGAAGATAGGCTGCGTCTCGGCAATCGAAACAAGTTTCATTGCGCTCGACTTGCACTATCTTTGTAGAAGATAGGCTGCGTCTCGGCAATCGAAACAAGTTTCATTGCGCTCGACTTGCACTATCTTTGTAGAAGATAGGCTGCGTCTCGGCAATCGAAACAAGTTTCATTGCGCTCGACTTGCACTATCTTTGTAGAAGATAGGCTGCGTCTCGGCAATCGAAACAAGTTTCATTGCGCTCGACTTGCACTATCTTTGTAAATGACAGGCAATGCGACAAAGCCTTGCCATTAAGAACTATGACCATGGACAGTATAACGAGATACATAAAACTTGTTGACGAACAATTCCGCACAGGAATTGCCCGCGAACATTCATATCGGCCTATGCTTCAGCAGTTGCTCGGCGACATGCTGCGTGACTTTGTCGTTACCAACGAACCGGCAAGGATTGAATGCGGCGCGCCCGACTTCATCGTTGCTTCGCCAAAGACCCACACTCCGGTGTTTTACATCGAGGCAAAGGATATAAACTGCGGCGACCTCGACGGCAAAAGAGAAAACCAAGAACAGTTTTCACGCTATCGCAAGAGTCTCGACCATATCATATTCACCGACTATCTCGATTTCCACCTATACGAAAACGGCGAGTGGGTGAGAAATGTGCGCCTTGCCGAACTGCGCGGCGGCAGGATATGCCTGTGCAAAGACAGCGTGGAGAGCTTTGTAGAACTTATCGACCATATTGCATCGACAAAGCCTTCGCCCATAACATCGGCACGGGCTCTTGCCCGGCAAATGGCTGCCAAGGCGCGCATTCTTGCAACCACCATAAACAACGCGTTTGCCCTTGCCGATGAAAACGACGATGCATCGGCCGAAAACAGGCAGTTGCAGAGCCAGCTCGAAGCCTTCCGCCGGGTGCTGATAAACGGACTCACGCCGCACGACTTTGCCGACATCTATGCGCAGACAGTGGCCTACGGCATGTTTGCAGCACGGCTGCACGACGACACTCCCGACAGTTTCTCGCGGCAGGAGGCGGCAAACCTGATTCCGAAAACCAACCCGTTTCTGCGCAACATATTCCAGCAAATTGCCGGCTACGACCTCGACGGGAGAATAGCATGGGTGGTTGACGACTTGGTGAACGTGTTTCTGGCCACCGATGTGCAGAAGGTGATGGGCAACTATGCCAAAAACGGCATGCACCACGACCCGATGATACATTTCTACGAAGACTTCCTCGCTGCCTACGACCCGTCGTTGCGCAAGGCAAAGGGGGTGTGGTATACGCCGCAGCCGGTGGTGAGTTTCATTGTGCGGGCCGTGGACGAAATACTACAACGCGACTTCGGGCTTGCCGATGGGCTTGCCGACAACTCGAAAATCATGCACAACGTGGTGAACGAGCAGGCAGATAGTGGCAGCAAGTCGAGGCGGAAGGCATCGGCCACCATAAAGCAGGAGATGCACCGGGTGCAGATTCTCGACCCGGCCACCGGCACAGGCACCTTCCTTGCCGAGGTGGTGAGCCTCATACACGGCCGGTTTGGCGGCATGCAGGGCATGTGGCAAGGATATGTTAACGAGCATTTGCTTCCGCGACTGCACGGTTTCGAACTCCTTATGGCAAGCTATGCGGTGGCTCACCTTAAGCTCGACATGCTGCTTCAGCAGACTGGTTTCAACCATGCCGAAAACAAACGACGCCTGAAAATATATCTCACCAACTCGCTCGAGGAATGTCATCCCGACACGGGCACACTGTGGGCGCAGTGGCTCAGCGACGAGGCTGGGGCCGCAAACCGCATTAAGCGCGACTGCCCGGTGATGGTGATGATAGGCAATCCGCCTTACTCTGGCGAAAGCCAGAACCGTGGCGAGTGGATAATGCGGCTGATGGACGACTACAAGAAAGAGCCGGGCGGGAAAACGACACTGCAAGAACGCAACCCGAAATGGATAAACGACGACTATGTGAAGTTTATACGTCTGGCGCAAGACTATGTCGAACGCAACGAATGTGGAGTGGTGGGCTATGTAAATCCGCACGGTTTTCTCGACAACCCCACGTTTCGTGGCATGCGGTGGAGCCTGCTTACCGCCTTCGACAGAATTTACACGCTTAACCTGCACGGCAACAACAAGAAAAAAGAAACGTGCCCCGACGGTTCGCCCGACGAGAATGTGTTTGACATTCAGCAGGGCGTGAGCATCAACCTTTTTGTTAAGACGGGCGAAAAGAAACCGTCTGCCCTCGGCAAAGTGTATTATTGCGACCTTTACGGCAAGCGTGAAAAGAAATATCAATACCTTGCCAACACGCCTTTCTCGAAGGTGGAATATGAGGAACTGAACCCCGTTGCACCCATGTATTTCTTCGTGCCGAAGAATTTTGAACTCATGGAGGAATATGAGAAAGGCGTGAAAGTGGATGAACTGTTTTCTAAAACAAATGTTGCGGTTGTTACAGCCAATGATAAAATACTTGTAGATTTTAGTGAGAGTGATCTTTTGAGTAAGGTACTTA
>CAVDJG010000113.1:0-6441 GCA_963609005.1 Acidaminococcaceae bacterium | reverse complement strand
CTTCTGGGCCGCCGTGCCGCTGCCCTCGCCCACACGGAGCACATACACGCCGCGCGGCAACGATGCCACCGCGAGTCTGTCGGCATCTGCTGCCTGTGCGGCGAGCGAGCCTTCGGCAGTGTAGAGGGCCATGTGCGCCACCTTGCGCGAGAGGCGCAGTTGGCCTTCGCCGAGTGTCCACGCCACGCCGTCGAGGGCGGTGTTGACAATGCCTGTGCCGCTGTCGCCCGTGTAGCTGAGCATGAGATAGGGCACGTATTCAGACGAGTATATCTTGTCGGCGGTAACCTCCGACGAACTTTCGCGGTAGTAGGAGTAGCGGCGGTCGCCCGTGGTTTCGGTGAAATGCCACAACGGGTGGTTCTCGGTTATGATGTCGTCGCGCTCCTTGGCTATGAAGCGTATGGCCACATTGCCGGTGGTGTAGTTGAACGGCGTGTCGAAACGCACGTCGAGTTCAAGTCCGTTGCCGTTGCCACCAACAGTTATGTCGCCGTCATACACCGTTGTCCATCCCGAGTTGTCGAACACTCCGTAATACATGTTGTCCTCGCGCTGCAGCGACGAGAGTGCGGTGTGCTTCATCGAAATCTGTGCAGGGAAGGTGTAGGTGGCATCGGATATGCCGTCGTAGGTGAGTCTCAGACCGGTTATGGCCACGTTTTTCTTCTGCATTTCGCGGTCGAGGAAGATGCTCTGGCTCTGCGAATAGCGGTCGAACAGATAGAAAGGCAGTGTCCATCCGTAGGAGTCGTCGGTGCCGAGTGTCACCCATTTGTCGGCGTCGGCAGCGGCCACCGACACTTTCCGTGGCGTGGCCAGGGTGTTGTCGGCAGGATAGGTGTCGCCGTCGAGCACCACCTTTGCCGTGACATTATATGTGCCTTCGGCGGCGGGTGTCCACACTACGGGCACATCCACCGTCTTGTCCTTGTCCACGGCAGTGCCGTCGGCCTCGCCAAGCACGCTTCCGTTGTCGGCATCAACAAGCTGCACCTTGTATTTGTTTACCGTTGCCGAACCTTCGTTGGACACGGTCACGGTGAATGTCTGGCTCACTCCGCAGTTGGCAGTGGCCGATCCTGTGAGGCTGGCCGCGCTCAGGTCGGTGGCACTGTATTCACGTATGGTGACGTCTTTTAGGAACACCTGCCCGTGGTTCTTTTCCGAATACACGCGGAAAGCCACGTAGCCGTCGCCGTCGGCGGGCTTGAAGTTGTCGCGGCCATAGAGATATGTGGCCGATGCGGTGTGGAACTCGCCGAGGTCGCGCAGCACCGTGGCGAGCCCTTCGGGCGATGTCTGCTGCCCGTAGCGCACGTCCATCTTCTCCTTCACCTCCTCATAGGTGTCTGGTGTCACCCAGTTGGTGGTGTAGTAGGTGTAGCGCAGTTGGTAGGTCTTGCCCCCTTCGAACACGAGAGCAGGCGACACGAGCCAGTCGTCGGCATCGATGTCGGCCCGGTCGTAGGTGGCCACGCAGTCATACTGGTTGAAAGTCCAGGTCTTGTCGTCGCCGTTGTTGTCGATCGGTGTCCACCGGTCGAAGTCGGCCTGGGTGCTGAGCGGCGACGAGAAGGGCACTCCGTAGGCCGGACCGAAGGCCACCACGTTTGACGAGTCGCACTCGCCGCGCCCCTGTTTGTTTATGGCCGTCACCACGTAGTAGTAGCCTGCGTGTCGCGTCACGTTGTCGGTGATGCTGCGCGAGGTGTTGGCCGAGGCTATTTTCTTGTTGTCGGGCATGCGCATCACCTCGTAGCTGAGCGACTGGGTGTCTATCTTTCCGCCCTGCGCGCCCTCTTCGGGAGCGTCCCACACAAGCGTTGCGGTGTTGCCGCTTGCCGTGAGTTTCACGTTGCGCGGCTTTGCGGGCACGTCGTAGCCCACAAACACGTCGCGCTCCTTGGTTATGCCCGCGCCCGAGGCGTTGTAGGGTTCCACCTTATATATATGGTAGCCTTGCGGCACGTTGGCATCGGTGTATTGCGCGGCGGCTCCCGGATCGGCCGCAGAGACAGTGGCCACCACATTGCCGTCGCGGTAGATGCGCACGCCGCCAAGCGATGCGAGGGCATTGCCCCGGTAGTCTTTCTGCGGGTTGGTCCACGACAGTTGCACGCTGGTGGCGTCGCCTTCGGAGGCAGCCACTGCGAGGCCGCCCACATAGGAGGGTGCGGCATCGGCCACAAACTGGTAGGGTATGCCTATGGCGAGCACCTGCGGAGCGCCGTTTATGAGTGTCTTCGACACCACCTTGCCCTCGGCCGGGTCGAGTTCCACGAGGTAAGCCTCGTCGTCGTAGGCCTGGCACACCCACCAAAGGCGGTGGGTTGTCTTGTCGAACTCCATCGACTGGCTGTAGTTTCCTATCTTGAAGCCGAAGCCGCTGCTGCCCGTGAGGTCGTCAATCTCGCATGTCTTGGCCGTGGCATCGATGCTGCTCTCGGCTATGCGGTAGAGATAACCGCGGCGGTAGGTGGTGTTGTAGCCCACGGCATAGAGGTAGCCGTTGTCGGCCGAGAGCGTGAGCAATATCTTGTTGGTGGTGGCCACGAGCGTGGGGCGCAGTGTCTCGGGGTCGATGGAGTAGATGTTGGTGTATTTCTCGTCGGTGCTGTAGTGCATGGCGAAGATGCGCCCGGTTTTGGGGTCGTATGTCATCTCGTCGAGGATGAGATGTTCCTCGTCGAGGTCGTATTTCCATTTCAGTTCATACTTGCCCGTGGCGGGGTCGATTTCGGCAATGCCGTCGGGCATGAGGGTGTTTGAGTAGTAGGTTGTCTGGTAGGCAAGGAAACGGTTGCCCACCATTGTCCCGGCGGTGAACACGGCCGACGAACCGGCGTTCATGCCGAGGTCGCGCGTGACGGTATAGTCAGACGGAGCGTCGGTGCGCATGTCCATGAGCCCGTAGGAGTGGGTGCGCGTGTCGTAGCGCAGGTAGGCGTGCATCACGGCCTCGCCGTCGGCCACGACGGCAAGACGCGACGATCGTGCTGCGGCGGGTGCAGTCTGCGGTGCGTGCAGCGGCCCGGCCTTGGCAGATCTTGCCCACGGCAAGGCGCTATGCGAGCCCGACATGCGCCCGGGAAGCACGTTTTGTGCGTGTGAAGGGAGCATGCCCGACAACATGATGGCCACCGACGGGAGTAATATGACAGATTTTTTTCCTGTTAACATAACATTCATTTCTATTCAATGTTTTTTGCAAATATACGTTTTTTTTTTCACATGCTATTTCAATCTGACCTTTTTTTCGTAAATTTGCAAAAACAGTATGCACACAAACAAACAAATGTGCCGTTTCATGCACATTGCGCACGCATTTCAACGAAAATGCCTCACGATTTGCAAGCGGCACCAATCAAACAACAAAACAATCACAACATTTATGAAACACTTTACTCAAAACATTCTGGCTGCCGCCCTGCTCGCCTTGTGGTTTGCACCGGCAAGCGCACAGTATGCCACCGCACCCGTACTGCGGCACGCGCCGCAGCTCGCCAAGAAGCAGGCCGCTCCCACGCCGTTGCGTGCAATGCCCACCCCTACCGACTACGGCACCGAGGTGACTGTCATTGAGGAGGATTTCTCGAAAATGGAAACCGGCACCCCCGAAAGCCCCGACCGCAAGACCGACATCAACTACGAGAACGACGACAACGCATGGATAAACATGCTGTCCGACTACACCTCGACACCGGGATGGGGCGCACACGGAGGCTATCCTGCCGGCGGCGCAATCTACATAAAGAAAAGCGGACAGTTCAACACGCCCATGATCGACGTGAGCGGCTACGACGGAATATTCTTCGTGAAGTTCCGCGCACGCTGCTCAAAGCTCGGCTATGAGTCGACACAAACCCGTGTCGAGGCTGCCGAAACCAACGGCATGTCGCCGTCGTGGGACAACTGCGGATACACGATTCTGCCCACCATCACGTCAGACTGGCAGGAATACGAGGTCATGTTCTACGGGGGCGGAAAGACAACACTCGTGAATTTCGTGACACAAGACCAGGCCGTGGTGTTCGACGATGTGCGCGTCTACCAGATCGACCCCTATGTAAACACCCCGAAGGGGCTGGGACACCGCTACTACAAGGGCGACAACTTCAACGTGAGGTGGACAAAGAGCCCGACAGCCGAAGGCTATCTGCTCAACCTCTACTCGGTGAAGGGCGACGGCACCACACCGCAAGACTATATCGTCGAGAACCAACTGGTGAACGACACCACCTACGACGTGACCGGAGCCGACTCCGGCGACACCTACTACTACACCGTTACGGCCGTGAAGGGCGACAAGAAATCGTTTGAGTCGGCACCCGTCGAAATATCCGACATAGCCGCACCCGAGCTCGGAAGCATCACCGTGGCCGACAACAAATACACCGCCTCATGGCAGGCAGTGCCCACGGCCGAACGCTACAACTACATTGCCTACCACACACGCAGCGCTGCCGACGACGGTGCCTACACCGTGAGCGACCTCAACCTGCAAGGCATGCGCCTGAGCGACGGATCGCTCTCGGAGAAATCGACAACCAACCCCACCGACAGCACCTACGACTCGGGCTATCTCGACGGACTCTCGCAGGCCGGGTGGAAGGCCACACACTACTACACCTACCGCGACGCTCTGTGCCTCGACGCATGGTGGTATGTGCAGGCAAAGTCTGACGACGGACTGACATCGCCCGAACTCGACCTCTCGAAAGACAACGGACAGGCGAGCATCGACCTGCGTCTGTGCGGACAGGGCTACGATCTCACCGACGACGACGGAACAACCACCACCTACTACCCGCACTGTGCCGTGGCACTGTTCAACTACGACCACGAGAAAGACGACTACGTGCAGACCGAGCTCTGCGTGCTCGACGGCATCAACGCCAACTGGCAGGACTTCAACGCGAAGCTCACCACCGGCACCGAGCGCAGCATCGTGGGCATCTACGGCATCTACTGCCCGTCAAACCTCTATGTGGCCAGCGTGAAAATGACACAG
This sequence comes from Acidaminococcaceae bacterium, assembly GCA_963609005.1. Classification (GTDB taxonomy): domain Bacteria; phylum Bacteroidota; class Bacteroidia; order Bacteroidales; family Bacteroidaceae; genus Prevotella. The sequence continues at coordinate 1,427 of CAVDJG010000113.1, read as the reverse complement.
AACTACAAGGCCGGCGAGACACTGCTCGACCCGTTCTTCTTCGCCCGCTGGATCGACGGCACACAAGTTGAGGTTGACGTGCCCTTCAAGGCCAACGGCAGCGACATCTACCACGCCGCACAGTCGGTGCGCGTGAAGGAGGCCACACAATACTACACCGCGTTCACCGAGAGCAAGATGGGCGAACTCACTCTTGCCGCCACCGGCATCACCACCGGACTGTGCAAGGCCAAGCCGAGCATCGCCAGCGCCAAAGTGCGCATCGAGGGCAACAGCATCGTGGTGAGCAACCCGTCGCACGAGGCCGTGACACTCTTCTCGGCCGACGGAGCCACACTCGCAGCCGACCGCTCAATGGCCGAGAGCGTGAGCATCGCAATGCCGCAGCACGGAGCCTACATCGTGAAGGTGGGCAAGCAGACAATAAAGGTCACACTGTGACCGTAACGCAAACAAGGCTTGTTTGAACCGCAAAGAAGCCTTGTTTACAACGCAAAGAAGCCTTGTTTGGACTGCAAACAAGGCTTCTTTTTTTTCCTCTCAACATATAGTGTTTTTACTGAAACGCTTCACACCTTATTCCTTCATTTGCAGAATGGCTTCACAACACGCGCGAAGTGTTGCCGGATAGCTTCACGCATGCGCTTTCGTGTTGTCCCGGTTTTATTGGAGTCCGGTAGAAACATCGCAAGCAACAAGTCGCGTAGGCGACGATAGATTTAGAAAATATGCTTGAAGAAATTACAAATATATTTTTTATCTTTGCATCTGAGATGATGTCACACTACCATTCTCAACAAACCAAGAAACAATAAGGTTATGGCAAGAAAGCTTTATCCTATAGGAATACAGACATTCGAGGAGATACGCAGACGCGACAATCTCTACATCGACAAGACGGAGTACGTCTATCGCATGACGCATACCGACGGAAAGTATTACTTTCTGAACCGTCCGCGACGCTTCGGCAAGTCGCTCCTTGTTTCCACCTTCCGGAGCTATTTCGAGGGAAGGAAGAATCTTTTCGAAGGTCTTGCCATTGAAACGCTTGAGAAGGAGTGGAACTCATATCCCGTGCTGCACTTTGACATGAGCTTGGGAAAGCATATGGAGAAGGACGCCTTGGAGAGATTTCTGCTCTATATTCTGGACGAAAACGAGAAGAAGTTTGGAGTGGTCTGTGATTCGCCTGATCCCAACATACGTTTGGCGAACTTAATAAACACGGTGTATCAACAGACCGGCAAACAGCTTGTCGTGCTTATCGACGAGTATGATGCCCCTTTGCTCGACGTTGCACACGAGGATGAGAAGCTTGATGACCTTCGCTATGTGATGCGCAATTTCTACTCACCTCTGAAAGCTGCCGACCCGATGCTCCGCTTTGTGTTCCTCACCGGCATCACGAAGTTCTCGCAACTGAGCAT
>CAVDJG010000112.1:0-6498 GCA_963609005.1 Acidaminococcaceae bacterium | reverse complement strand
ATGACACGCCGCGCACGCACGGCAATGCCCAGGCACGCACGCCACGGGGGCTTGGCATGACAATAATTTGAAATCATATTTGCAGTAATTAACTGCAAATCGCAACAAAAAGTAGGCAAAAGTCTCTCGTTTGGAGATTTTTGCCTAACTTTGCATTCTGCTATACCGCGCTTGGCGGTCAGCTCCGCCGGCAAGCGGAAACAATATCCTGCCGCCCGTAGCGGCACAAGTTCAATAGGTAAGGCAAGAAAGACGTTTTTTCAGATAACGCACACGATTATGAAAATATCTACATTGAAGCAATCCTTTGCGGCACTCGCCATCGCGGCGTCGCCGCTTGCTGCCGTCACCGCGACGGCACAAAGCACAAACACAACACTGCACATCTACGACGAGGTGACGTTCTACGACGAGTATCTCGTGACCAATCTGCCCGACGAGGCGAAAGACCTCGACGACGGAATACTGCGCCACACCACGTCGATGTATGCCGTGAAGCTCACCGACGAGCAGCTCGCGCAGATTGGCACCACGCTCAACATCAAGGCACGCGTGTATGCCTGCTGCGACAACTACGACCGCGTGGGCAACATGAACATTGCCCTTGTGCCCAAGGGCAGCGCCTCCTACAACTACGACGATGTGCAGCGCATTGAGATAGGACGCTTCATCACGCCGTTCATGAACATGAACCGATCGCCCAAGTCGGTGTCCTACCGCTACAGCATGGATTATCTGAGCTACATACTGCGCGACCGCAGGCTGCGCGACAAGTACGATCTGTGGCTCGAATACGAGATTTACGGCGTGCCCTATGCAGCCCAGCAACAGATTTCGGGATGCTCCGGCCGTGTCGATACGTTCCAGGGTTCGCTCGACATAACCACTTCTACGCCGGCCGCCGGCGACGTCTACAACAACGTGCTCGTGCCGATTGCCATGAAACATCCCGAATACCGGGGCAACGATCTCAACAACTACAACGAGAATGCCACCGACACAATAGGCAAAACCACCAAGACCTACACCTTCGAAGTGCCCGAGGACGTGCAGGACGCACAGCTTGTCATCGTCACTTCCAACCACGGAGCGGGCGGCTATCTCGACTCGCTCGGCGTGGCACACTACGGCGAGGAATACTGCCGCCGCATGCATTTCATCTACTACGACGGCGACCTCGCGCTCACCTACAAGCCCGGCCGCACGAGCTGCGAGCGTTGGCGCATATACAACACCCAGTCTAACGGCATCTACGGAGCGACGGCAAAGACCGACGAGGAGTGGCAGTCGTTCAGCAACTGGTGTCCGGGCGACGTGATAGACAACCGCATCATATACCTCGGAGCAGTGAAGGCGGGCACACACAAGGTGCGCATCACCGTGCCCGACGCCGAGTTCAACGGCAATGCCGAGGGTCAGCACGACGGCAACTTCCCCGTTTCGATATTCTTCCAGGGCCTCACCGATGCCAACCTGCACACAGGCATTTCGCAAGTTGCCGTGTCTGACGCGCAAAGCAAGGTGAAGTTTGAGTGCCGCAACGGCCTGCTCTCGTTCAGCAGCGATGCCGCTATAAGCACGGTTGAGCTTTACAGCGGCGACGGACGCCTGCTGCGCCGCAGCTTCGGCAACTCGCCCGTGAACCTTTCGGCCTATGGCAAGGGCCTGTATGTGGCGAGCGTGGAGCTTGCCGACGGACATGTGGTGACAAGAAAGATAACATTCTGATGCCGTCATAACGCAGACATCGGTCTGCGGCGGCCGCTGCCTGTGGCGCAGCGGCCACATGATGGAACGACTTGAATACATGCAAAAGGCGTGGCCTGGGCATTGCCCGGGCCACGCCTTTTGCATGGTTGCGCTGCTGTCTACTTGCCGCCGTCGCGCGTGATGAAGCGGAACGTTCCGGGTTCCACCTGCCACCGCTTGCCTTTCAGGCGCAGACCTACGATTGCCGTGCGGCGCGGCACCACGCGGTCTTCACTGTAATGGGTGTGCATCACATACATCCATTGGCCGTCCTTGGTGCGCAGCAGGTCGCCGTGGCCCGTTCCCGGCATGCCGGTGTTGCTTTGCGAGATGAGCGGCTGGGGCTCTTTCTTCCACGGGCCGAGCGGTGTCGGGGCCGTGGCATAGCCCACGGCGTAGGACTTGCTGCGGAAGTCGTTGCACGAATAGAACAGATAATACGTAGCGCCCACCTTCACTACGGTGGGGCCTTCGCACACCGGCCACTCCGCGTTTTCGGCATTTTCCCATCCGCCCTCGGCGTGTATGCACTCGCGTGCGGTGTTCTCGCGCACCGACATGAGGTCGTCGTTGAGTTCGGCCACATATATTCTGTTGCCCCGGTCAAGGCGCACATGATAGAGATAAGACTTTCCGTCGGTGTCGGTGAACACAAAGGGGTCGATCTCCCTCACGGGCGATTGTATGCGCCAAGTGGTGTCGGCGTGCTGGACAAACGGGCCGAGCGGCGAGTTTGACGACGCTATGGCTATGTGTTCGTTGGCGCAATAGGCCATGTAGTAGGCATCGCCGCGCTTGAACACCTGCGGAGCCCAGAAACGGTTTGAACCGTAGGTGTTGCCGTCGAGGGCGAAACCGTCGCGCTGTCCGGCCGGCCCTGTCCAATGCATGAGGTCGGTCGAGGTGTAAGCCCAGAACCCCTCGTCGGGCTTTGGAGTAGTGCCGTAGAGATAGTAGGTGCCGTTCTCGGCAAATATGGTGGGGTCGGCAAGGTGCAGTTGGCCGAATACGGGCTTGGGCTGGGTCTCGGCCACGGTGCCGCCGGCCGCTTCGGGCCAACCGTCGCGCCAGTCGATGCGCTCGAGCCAAGTCACGCGTCCGGCGTCGGGGTCGCTGCGCTGGTAGCCGTGCATGGGCATCCAGTCGTTGCCCTCGTCGTCGGTCACGATTTCGGCATTGTGTCCCGGACCGGCCACGAGGCTGTCGCCGACAAGGAGCGTGTCGTAGTCGCCGTCGAGAAGACGGTCGCCGGCCTTGGTGTAGTAAGGTCCGAACAGACTTTCGGCCCTGCCGTATACCACGTGGTAGGTGCTGCGTGCGCCCTCGCAGCAACTTCCCGCCGAACCGAAGAGGTAGTAGTGCTGTCCGCGGCGGTATATGTAAGTGCCTTCCATGAAGTTTGCCGCCACCTTTTTCTTCTCGGCTCCGGGCTTCACGCCGAGCCCGTCGGCGGTTAGCTCAATGCCGTATATGCCGTGGAAACTGCCCCAGAAAAGATAGTTGTGCCCTCCGTCGGAGATGAAGAAAGGGTCGATGCTGTTCTGCACGCCTATCTCGCGGCTGGTGAAGAGTGCCCCGTGGTCGGTGAAAGGCCCTTCGGGCCGGTCGGCGGTGGCCACGCCTATGCCGCAAGTCCACTCGCCTCCCCACACCGACTTTGAGTAGTAGAGCACATATTTGCTGCCTATGCGGTTGATGTCGGGAGCCCAGATGCCGCCTTCAGGGTTCCATTTAGGCCGCGTGCTGTCGGTGAATGCCGTGCCCACGAAGGTCCATTCGGTGAGGTCGGCCGAGCGGTATATGGGTAGGTTGCGCACGTCTTCGGTGGCGTAGAGGTAGAAATAGCCGTCGTCGGCGCGTATCACGGTGGGGTCGGGCAGACTTGTCGTCGTCACGGGGTTGGTGAATGTGCCGCCGTTGCCGGCCGTGCACGGCAGTGTGGCGAGTGCTGCCGCAAGTGCGATGATAGGTAGTTTCTTGTTCATATGCGTTTGTTTGCTTTTTTCGTGTGTGCTTAATGCGGCGCACGGCGGGGCTTGCCTCTGCGCGTGCGCCGGTGCCGTTAGCGTTTTCTTGTGAGGAAGTCGGATGTGCGGGTGGGCGAGTACAACTCCCACAGCGAGGCCACGGTCCATCCCGGGGCGAATATGTCGTTGTAGAATCCCTTGCCGTTGCGTCCGTAGTCCCATGTGGTGTGCTGCACCACCTCGGGGTAGAATCCCTCCACGCCTATGCCGCAGAGTCGGTGGGCGGTGGGCAGGAGCTGGCTGAGCGAGTTGTAAATCACGTCGTACATGCGTGCAAACCGGCTGTCGGCACCGCTCTCGCCAAGCCATTTCACGATGTGCGGAAGCTCGAACACGAACACGTCGATGTGGTTGTTTTCAACCGAAACGTTGCCCCATCCGCGGCTCTTGAAGCCGAGGTCGCCCAGCATCTGGCCCTTGGCGAAGGGCACATCCCACAGGTAATACCACGAGAGTGCGAAGTAGGCTGCGCGGCGGCACAGGTCGGTGTAGTGTTTCCTGTCCTTTGCCCCGCTCACCATTGCCATGTAGTAGGTGGCGGTCACGGCGCTTATGGCCGCTTCCTTGTCCTCGCAGTTGGCGTCGAGTGTCGACGAGAAATAGTCGCTCTTCGATATGATGTTGGCTTCGAGATAGTCAACGGTGCGCCGGGCTGCGGCGAGGTATTTCTTGTTGCCGAAGTATTTGTAGCCCATCACGAGTGCCGATGTGGCCGAGGGTGTGCTTCCCTGGCTTGCGTCCACGTCGGAGGCATCGTCGTGGAACTTGCGCGCAAAGCTTCCGTCGGCCTTCTGTATGGCCACGAAATTGTCGAGCAGTGTGCGTAGTCGCTTCTCCCAGTCGGCATGCCGGCGACCGTGCCGGCGCTCGTAGTCGAGGTAGAGGAGCACTGCGTAGACGGCTTCCGACTGCTGGCGTATGGAGTGCACGGTCTCGTTGTCGGCCGGGATGCCGTGCTTGAAATCGACGTTGTCGTGCAGATAGCCGGCGGCGGTGAAGCCGTTGGCCAGGAACGAGCTGAATATCTCGTTGCCTATGCGCGCGAGTTCAGGACGGGCGTTGGCCTCGCCATACTCCACGGCGTTGAAGGCGTTGAGCAGCACGCGGCCGCAGAATCCTATCTGCATGTGGGGATAGGGCTTGCAGTCGGAGCATTTTATGGTGTGTCCGGAGTTGAATTTAAGGGCGTAGTCGTCCACATACGACGCGCTGAAGTAGTTGCTCATGCAGTCTTTCATCTGCTGCGGGGTGTAGAGCGGCTGCATGGGCTGCGGCGCGAGGCGGTCGAAGCAGTATTGCCAGGTGGCTGTCACGAAGTCGCCGTAGCTTGCCTGTTGTGTCTTGCGCACCCGCCATGTCACCGTCTTGCTCTCGCCGGCCCCGAGACATGCGAATGCCTGCACCGGTGCGGCGAGTGTGAGCTTGCGTATGTAGCGGCGCGGGGTTTCGGTGTAGGGGTAGCCGAAGGTGAGGCTTGCCGTGGGGCCGTCGCCCGAGAAGCCCAGATAGCCCACCGACGTGCGTCCCGACACTATCACTTCGCCCTCGCTGTGTGTGGTGAGGGCCTCTTCGGGCGCGTCGGGCTGGCGCATCACTGTCATTCCCTCGCCCGTCTTGGTGTCGTAGACACCGCTCAGCGGCGACGAGAGGCGGTCTTCGCGGAAGTTCCAGCTCTTCGATGTCTTGTAGGACGGGGCCTCCTTTGGCGAGCGCATGTTGCGGTGATACCAGAATCCCGGCAGGTAGTATTCGCAGTCGGCAGAGTTGAGCGTGGTGCCGGCCTCGGCCCCGAAGTTGAAGTAAACCTTCTCGCGTGCGGTGAATGTCACCGTGAGTGTTTCCTCGCCGTCGGCCTCCCCGGCCACCGTGGCGGTGATGTCGAGCGGCAGGCGGCCTTGTCGCGGCACGAGTTTTCCGTGGTTGTTGTCGAGTGAGAAGGTCTTGGCCGGGTTGCCCGGCTGCTTGATGCTGACGTGTGTTTTCATGTCGATAGCGTGGGCATTGTGTGCTGCCATGGCCATGGCGGTGCACAAAAGTAGTAGTAATGTCTTTCTCATTTCTTTAGGATTGTTTTTGGATGATTTTTACTTTTAGTTTTTTTGTATGCTTGTGCATGGTATTTCGGTAGGCAAAAATAGCAATAAGTTGCGTCATGCGGCAACAAAAACAGGTCAAAAAAGCGAAAAAACAAGTCATTCGGGCCGCATCGGTGCTTTTCGGCGGCATTTTTGGCGCGCTGCAACGAAAAGGCGGCGACACGCGGGAGTGCTTCTCCCTTGCGTGCCGCCGCCCTCGGGTGGTGGTTGTGTCGGCGTGCTGTTACTCGCCTGCGCCGTTGTATTGTTGCTGCATGTCGAAGTCCTGCTGCCCCTGCTGGTCGCTGTGTTGCGGGCGGCGTTTCTGTTTCATGTTGCCGAAATTCCATGTTGCCGTGACGCTCACGCGCCTTCCGCCCCGGCGGTGTATCTGGTGGCGCGTGAAGTTTTCGCCGCTGGTGAACATTTCAAACTTGCGTGAGTCGAGCAGGTCGCGGCAGTTTATGCTGAGCGTGATGAGCTTGTTGAAGAAATTCTTGCGTGCTCCCAGGTCGATACTGTAGTTGGCCTTGCGGTAGCCCTGGGTTATCACCTGCCGCGCGTTGTAGCGTCCGGTGGCCTGCACCGATATGTCGTAGGGCAGGATGAGGCTTGCCGTCATGCGCGCGTTCCATGTGAAGTTGTGG
>CAVDJG010000111.1:0-6506 GCA_963609005.1 Acidaminococcaceae bacterium | reverse complement strand
CCTATGAAATGATGAACGGCGACCAGTATCGCGCCTATGTGAAGAGCATCTTCAACGAGGGCGACGACGCCGTGAAGGCACTCGGAACGGCCAACACCGACTGGCAAGACCTTATCTACCGCACCGCAATCAGCCACGACCACAACGTTACTTTGAGCGGATCGGCAGGCGATGTGCTGCCCTACCGTGTGTCGGTGGGCTACACCGGACAGCAAGGTATCGTGAAACGCAGCGACTACAACCGCTACACGGCATCCTTGAATCTCAGCCCGTCGCTGCTCAACGACCACCTTACACTCAATCTCAACGCCAAAGGCATGTATTCCGATGCGCTCAAAATAGACGCCGGCACAGTGATTGGGGCTGCCGTGAGCTACGACCCGACACAGGATCCGCACGCATTCACGTCGGAACGCGACCTCGCAATGCTCGGAAGCAACGCGCAGAAAACACTGCAGAACTTCGGCGGCTACTTTGAATGGCTCACCTCGGCAAGTGCATACAACGACTCGCAGTGGCCGTTCACACGCTTCAAGGACGCTTCGCAGAACCCGCTGGCACTGCTCGAACTGGGCGACAACCACGAGAAAGTGCGCTCGTTCATAGGTTCTGCCGACATCGACTACAAGGTGCATGGCTTCGAAGACTTGCGTCTGCACGCCACACTCGGTGCCGAAGTGGCCGAGGGTAAAGAGCAGGAAACACAGCCGCAGTCGTATCCCGGCACTATATATTATGGTGGAACAACCAAAAACAAGAACCTCAAGCGCAACCTCCTTCTGTCGGCCTACGCGCAATACTACCACGATTTCGACAAGAACCACCATTTCGACATAATGGGCGGATATGAATATCAGCACTTCTTCTTCAGCTACACCAACAACTGGAACCAGGTGTATCCGTCAACAAGTCCGAGTGCCGGCGAGGTGTTTGCAAGCACAAAAGACCACGACAAGTATGAGAACTATCTCGTGTCGTTCTTCGGCCGTGCCAACTACACGCTCATGAACCGCTACTATTTCACCGCCACCGTGCGCGACGACGGTTCTTCTCGCTTTGCCGACCACTGGGGCGTGTTCCCCTCTTTCGCCTTCGCATGGCGCATAAAGGATGAAAACGAATTCCAGAAGATCGACTGGCTGAGCGACCTCAAACTGCGTCTCGGCTACGGACTCACCGGTCAGCAGGAAGGCATCGACAACTATCTGTGGTTCAAACAGTACAAGAAAGGACAGAACTTCGGTAAATATCCGCTCATAGGCGACGGCACAATCTACACGCCGCTCTACTACAACGACAAGCTGAAATGGGAAACCACTACCACATACAACGTGGGACTCGACTTCGGAATCTTCAACCAGCGACTCACAGGTAGCGTAGACTGGTATGTGCGCAAGACTACCGACCTCATCAACTCGGCTCCCGTGGCTGCGCTCGCAGGCTCGGCCGACAAGGGATTGCAGAACATCGGATCGCTGAAGAACACCGGTGTCGAGGCTTCGCTCAACTGGGTGGCCCTCAACACCAAGGACTGGTACTGGACGATGAGCTACAACTTCACCTACAACCATAATGTAATCACCGACCTCAGCGGCGTGAGCGACACCGGCGACCCAGTGCTTACGGGTTCCAACATCGACTCGTCTAACCAGGTGCTTGCCTATCAGACGGGCTATGCAGCCAACTCGTTCTACGTTTATCAGCAAATCTACGACAAGAACGGCAAGCCTATCGAGGGTGCAGTGGTTGACCGCAACGGCGACGGACAAATCACCTCTGCCGACCGTTATCTCTACAAACAAATCGCAGCACCGGTGACAATGGGCTTCAGCTCACGCGTGGAATGGAAGAACTTCGACCTCGGCTTCACGCTCAGAGCAAGCATCGGCAACTATGTCTACAACCATTTCGAGCAGAGCAAGCGCTTGAGCGTGTCCAGTTCGGTATGGTGCCAAAGCTCATATCTTGCCAACCGCCCCGTGAACACGCTCGGATGGACTTCCGACGCCAACTCGTCGAAACTCTCCGACTATTTCGTGCAGAACGCATCGTTCCTCAAAATGGACAACATCACGCTCGGATATTCGTTTGCCAACCTTTTCAAGGCAGGATCATGGAGCGGCATCTCGGGCCGCATCTATGCTTCGGCAAGCAACGTGTTCACCATAACCAAGTATAAAGGCATCGACCCCGAAGTTTACACGGGTATCGACAACAACGTCTATCCGCGCCCGATAACATTCCTCCTCGGTGTCAACCTGAACTTCTAACAAACAACTATAAAGATTCACGACAATGAAAAACTATATAAAATCGGTTGTCGCGCCTGCTGCCGCCGTGCTCATAAGCTTTGCTTCGGCATCGTGCGTGAACGACCTCGACAAGGAGCCTATAAGCCCGAAGATTGACCTCGAAGTGAACAACGACGCCCTTCTCAACAAGTGCTACGCCAATTTCGGCATCAACGGAAACGGCGGACAGAGCAACAGCGACGAGGATTGCGACGTGAAGGGATTTTCAGACAACGGCATGACGGGCCTCGTGCGTGCAATGTGGAACCTCAACGAGCTTCCTACCGACGAGGCAACGTGCAACTGGGGTGACGGACTTCAGGAGCTTAACTCGGCAAAATACGACGCATCGCACCAGTGGGTGAAGCTCTATATGACCCGACTCACGCTCGGAATAACATTCTGCAACCAGTATCTGCAGGTGGCTGGCGGCGAAGACAAGACCAAAGCTGCCGAGTGCCGCTTCTTGCGCGCTCTGCAATATTATCTGCTTCTCGATGCTTACGGCAATGTTCCGTTTGCCGAAACATTGGAGAAACCGGTGCAGAAATCAAGCAAGGAAATGTATGAGTGGCTCGTGAAAGAGCTCACCGAGAACGTTGAGCCCAACCTTTCTGATGCCAAGGCAAAGACATCGGCCGATGCAAACTACGGCCGTGTGGACAAGGCTGCATGCTGGTTGCTGCTCTCTCGCATCTATCTCAATGCCGAGGTGTACACCGGAACAGCACAGTGGGCAAAGGCAAAGGAGTATGCCAAGAAAGTGATTGACTCTCCCTACCACCTCAGCGAAACGGGCAAAGGACAGTGGAGCGCATACCAACTTCTCTTCATGGGCGACAACGACAAGAACAGCGCAGCCGCCGAAATACTCTTCCCGATTATAAATGTGTCGGGAACCACCCGCAGTTACGGCAACTCTCTCTTCCTCATTGCAGGCAACGGATACGGTGCCGTGCATGCCAACCCCGAAGATCCGGAAGGAACCAACGGTTGTGTGGGCCAGACATGGAGCGGACTTCATCCGCGCGTAGCACTCATCAACAAGTTCTTCCCCAACTCAGTGGCTCCGCAGGTGCCGTCATACGACATGACATCAATGGCCGGCGACGACCGTGCCATATTCTGGGGACAGGACCGTCCGCTTGAGATAAGCAACATAACAAAGGCCGACGACAGCTATGTTGTGTGCAAATTCATCAACTACAACAGCGACGGCAGCCAGCACATCGACCCGAGCTTTGCCGACATGGACTGGCCTTTCTTCCGCGTTGCCGAGGCTTATCTCAACTATGCCGAGGCTGATGCCCACCTGAACGGCGGCAATACATCGGCCGAGGGAACAAGCATGGTGAACAAGATACGCAGTCGCGCCAATGCCACGACACGCACATCGAGCTACTCGCTCAATGAGTTGTGCGACGAATGGGCACGCGAGTTCTACTTCGAGGGAATGCGCCGCACCACGCTCGTGCGCTTCAACCGCTTCGGAGGAAACACCGGTTACAACTGGGACTGGAAGGGTGGCGAGAAAGCCGGCAAGTCGTTTGAGGCTTTCCGCAACATCTACCCGATACCGGTAACACAGCTTCAGAGCAACGGCAACCTCAAACAGAACCCCGGATACACCAATTAACAACGTCTGCCAGCTGCTGTGCAGCGTGCCGACAGCACACGGCACGGCAGCGGCAAATAACCAATAACGAACAGCAATATGAAAAAGATATTGAAATCAGCACTGCTGCTGGTCATGGGTATGGCTCTGTTGACGTCGTGCGAGGACGACAACGACTCCAATCCTACCCTTGTCGCCCCGACGGAGTTCCACCTGAACACCCCGGCATTGGCAAACACCAACATCGACCTCGCGCATTCTTCGGCTCTCGAGCTCACTTGTTCGCAGCCCAACTACGGCTTCCCTGCATCCACACAATACAAGGTGCAGGTGTCGTTCGACAAGAACATGGCCGACGCCGTGGAACTTGACGAAACTACAACATCGGCCAAAATCAGCGTAGATGCGTCGGTTCTCGCGAGCACACTCACCAACCTCGCACTCGCTGCAGGCAAGAAAGAGTCGGATTTCCCGATGAATGTGCCCGTTTATCTGCGCTTGCGCGCCAACATGCTCACCGAAACTGGCGACATAGTTGAGGGCACAGAGATACTCTCCAACACCGTTTGTCTGAGCAATGTACATCTTCTTTACTCTCTGCCTCCGGTGACAGTGCCCGAGCATCTCTACATCGTCGGCAGCTTCTGCGGCTGGGATTGGGGCAACTGTTTCGAGTTTGTTCCGGTTTACGATCATCCTGAAACCTACTGGCGCATGGTATGGATCGACGGCGCAGGAGTGAAAATCAACACAGACAAGGCTTGGGACGGCAACGAGAAAGGCTACGACGGCATCACCGTCGACGGCGACCTTGCAAGCGAAATCATCCGCACCGACGACGGCAACATCGCATCGTCGAAGCCCGGTTGGTATCTCGTCGTGGTCAACGCCACGGTAGAAGGCCGCAACGTGAAGTTCAACGTGCAGTTCAACAAGCCCGAAGTTTGGCTCATGGGTCCCGTTGTTGGCAACAGCAGTTGGAACGAACTTGAAGCCGGATGGTCGTTCACCGTTCCCACAACAGCCGACGGCGACTTCGTTTCGCCTGCATTTGCCGGAGCCGTAGAAGGCGGCGACAAGGATGGCGTGCGTGCTTATGTCAAGTTGCCGGGCAACGATTGGTGGCACTCCGAGTTCATGATTTACGACGGCGTGATTGCCTATCGTGGTGCAGACGGCGACCAGTCGCCCCGCGTGGCAGGTGCCGTTGGCCAGAAACTCTATCTCAACTTCGCCACAGGCAAGGGTGAGATAAAGTGATGTGGCACAGTTGACATGCAACGTTGAAATAAAGAAACAAATCAAACCAACCGCCGCGCCGCCGTCGGTCACGCACCGGCTGCGGCACGGCACAAACCTAAAAAGAAATGAAGAAAATCGCAAAATACATAGCCTTCGCCTTTGCAGGACTCGTGATGGCATCCTGCGGCGACAGCTACGACGATTGGGCGCAGCCGCAGACCAACCCTGAGGAGGCCGCTATAACAGTGCCCGGATTCAAAGCCTCGGCAGCCCCGGCCATCGATTTCGCCGCTGTCACCACCGACAGCGTGCAGACCTTCGTTCTCGGCGAGGCCGCCCTTCCCGAAGGCTTCACGCTTGGCGACGCACGCATAGAGCTTACTCCCAAGAACGTTGACGGCGCAACGACGACGACGGTAAGCACAGGCATCGACGGAAAAGCCCCTGCCGAACAACTCTCCTCGCTCGTAGTTGAAACCTACGGAAAGCGTCCTTCTGCCCGCACCTTTGCCGGCCACGTATATGTTGATGCCGTGAAAAACGGACAGGCCGTGCTCATCGATGCCGGAACCGTTGACCTCGTGATGACACCCAAGGCCCCGCACATCGAGGCAGGATATTATCTCACCGGCGACATGACCGGAGCTTGGGACATGAGCCACCTCGTGGCTTTCACCCATTCTGGCGCAGATGTGTATGAAGACCCGGTGTTCACCCTCATGATCACCACCACCGCCGACAACCAATACTGGAAGATAATCCCCAAGAGCAATGTGGATAACCAGAATATGTGGGCCGACGGAGTGCTCGGAGTTGCCGTAGACGGCGATACAAGCATGTCGGGCCGCCTCGTGAGCGAAAACCCGCAGGCAGGCAAGATAGAGAAGGCCGGTGTCTACATGATGACCCTCAACATGATGGACTACACCTACGAACTGAAGCAGATTGCTCCCGAATATTATCTCGTTGGCGCATTGCAGGGATGGAACTCGAGCGAGAAAACCTGCAAGATGTATGCCGAGACAGCCATGAAGCACACCTACACCACGAAGTGGACGGGCGATGCCAACCTCAAGATATGGCTTGGCAGCGACTTCGGTTCTTGGGACAAGTGCTTTGGCGCAGCCTCCGACGGTTCCGACGCAGTTTCCGGTTCGCTCGTTTCAACGGGTGCCGGAGCAGTGGTATGCCCCGAGAAGGGAGCCTACTACACCTTCACTGCCGATTTCTCTACAATGACCTATACATGGACAAAGCTTGCCAGCCAGACACCCACCGAGTTCAACAATGTAGGACTCATCGGCGTTGGCGGCGACTGGACCAACGACATCGACATGACGCAGGTTACACCGCACAAC
>CAVDJG010000110.1:0-6559 GCA_963609005.1 Acidaminococcaceae bacterium | reverse complement strand
AACCTGCAGCTTGTGTTTTTCAGCAACAGTGTCGGCAGCATAATCGTGAAATTCATGCACAACGAGCGCGAAATGACATTGCCGGCAATGGAAAGCAACCGCGGAAAGACATACAGTCTGCCGCGCCACTACTATTATTGGGACGACGTGAAACGCCAGTTCCCGACCGAATGAAGCACAAGTTACAGTCCAAACAGGCCTTACATGACAATGCCCGGCAGGCGGTATACGCTTGTCGGGCATTTGAGTTACGCACGCGGTGCATACGGCACACGCCGGCGGCGGCACAAGATTGCGCCACAAAACGCCGTTTCAACGCATTCCGCGAGCCTTGTATATGGTTTCTTTTGCCTCGTTTATTTCCTGGAACTTGCGCTCGGCTGCCTTGCGCACATCCTCGCCGAGTGTCGCCACGCGGTCGGGATGATGCTTCAACGCCATGCTGCGGTAGGCGGCCTTCACCTCGTCGTCGGTGGCCGACGCACTTATACCGAGCACCTTATAGGCAGCATCGAGGTTTGATGTTCCGCTTTTCAGGTTGAGAATGGAGTTGAGGTCGGCTTCGGAAATGCCGAGGCCGGAGGCCACGAAACGCAGCGCGTCAACCTCCTGCTGCACCACCACGCCGTCGGCACGGGCTATGAGCACGAGGAAATCGAGCAGTTGCAAACGCTGGGCATAGTCCATGTTCATGTACATCTCGCGGCACGCATCGCCTATCGTTTGGCGGAAAGCCAGTTCGCCCATGCTTTTCTGCCGATCGAAAAGGCGCAAGAGAATTTCTTCGCCCTGGCTCACCGCCGTCTCGCCGAAATTGCGGCGCAGGAAATTGCGCACGGTTTCCATTTCAGAATGCATTATGCGTCCGTCGGCGCGTATTATATACGAGGCGAGCACGAGGAGCGAGAACAGAAACGAGTTGCGCTGTCCCTGCCGTTGCCTGTAACCGTTGTCGCCGGCATGCACGCCGTCGCCGTTCCCGCGCGATGCACCTTCGTCGCCGGGTGTTTCCATTCCTTTGTCGAAAAGCCAGCCCAGGGCAAACCCGGCCAGCACTCCAAGCGGCCCCGTGCCCGAGATGAACCCGAGAAAGCCGCCTATCCATTTTCCTGCTCCCATGTGTTTATAATTGTTTCTTTATAATGTAATATGGTATGGAAAAAGCAAAAGCCATGCCACAACCATGTGCGAAGTTACAAAACATTTCGCAATATGCAAACCGCACCATGACAGAAAACAAATAGCAGGGCCAAAAATTTGCCACTGCAAAATAAAATGTATAACTTCGTGCACACATTACGAAAAGGCAAGAATGGAAATCAGCATCAACAACCTAAAGAAAGCGTTCGGCGATCATACGGCCGTAGATATAAGCCAGTTTACGATAGGCCACGGCGACATACTGGGTGTCGTGGGCAACAACGGAGCCGGAAAAACCACTCTTTTCCGCCTCATGCTCGACCTGCTGCGCGCCGACACTGGCTGCGTGACGCTCACGCCACGCGACGGAGAGGCCATAAACCCGGCCGAAAGCGAGGCATGGAAACATTTCACCGGAGCATACATCGACAACGGCTTTCTCATCGACTTTCTCACTCCCGAGGAATATTTCGAGTTTGTAGGCCAGGTGTCGGGCATGAAGAAAGACGACATTGCTGCACGGCTCGACGATTTCACGCAGTTTATGAACGGCGAGATTTTGTGCCAAAAGAAATACATACGCGATTTTTCGGCCGGCAACAAGCAGAAAATAGGAATAATAGCCGCACTGCTCACAAGCCCCGAACTTGTTGTGCTCGACGAGCCTTTCAACTTTCTCGACCCTAGCAGTCAGAACGCATTGAAGAAAATTCTCACTGCCTACCACGCACAAACGGGCGCGACAATACTCCTGTCGAGCCACAACCTGCAACACACCATCGACGTGTCGACGCGTGTGGCACTGCTCGAGCACGGCTCAATCATAAACGACATTGCCAACGACGGCGGTGCTGCCGAAGCCGAACTTGAAGAATATTTCAACGTGTGAGCAACGACATGCGCGGGCCGACGGCACGCCTTACTGCCGACATTTTTGCCGCCCGGCCACTACGGGGCGAAATAAAATGCTTAACTTTGTAAGCACAAAGCGCACCGGACATGACGCAATCGGCGCCATTGCTTGAGAAATGCGCCCCACACATTGCTGCAACAACCTAAAACCTAAAATATAAATGATTGACAAGAAACTTCTACTGACGGCTTTCGTCACGTCATTATGCACGCTGGGTGCATCGGCACAAGACGATAGCTTCGACCTCAACTCGCAACGCTCAGAAAAGCAGGACGTAAACATGGTGCCCGGGAAAAAGATTGACCACCAGGGCATTGTGGTAAACCCCACCCCGCACAACCTCGACATCGACCGCGGAAACTGGATTGACCTGCACAACGGAATAAATCTGAACGACAAGACAGGCAAGTTTGCAACCGACTTGAAGTTCCTCGCCTCCAACAAGAAAGGCACAAAACTCACCGTCACTTTCGGCGAAAAAGAAGCCAAGAAAGCCGGTCTGAAGAAAATGGCCTCGGGCGCATATCTGCTCAAAGCCGACAAAAAAGGCATCGTGATAACCGGCTACGACGAGCGCGGAGCATTCTACGCAATACAGACACTGCGCCAGATTGTGGAAAGTCCGGCAGCAGGAGGCAGACTGCCCTACCTCACCTGCAACGACTATCCCGACCTTCCGCTGCGCGGAGTGGTAGAAGGATTCTACGGCAACCCGTGGTCGCACCAAGTGCGCCTGTCGCTCATCGACTACTACGGACGCAACAAGATGAACGTATATGTGTACGGTCCGAAAGACGACCCCTACCACAGCAGCCCCAACTGGCGCCTTCCCTACCCTCCCGAGCAAGCCAAAAACATACGCGAACTCGTTGAAGCCTGCAACCGCAACCGCGTTGATTTCGTATGGGCCATACATCCCGGAAAAGACATAAAGTGGAATGAGGAAGACTACAACAACCTCGTGAACAAGTTCAACCTCATGTACGACCTCGGAGTAAGGGCATTCGCAATACACTTCGACGACATCGACGGCGAAGGCACAAACCCCAAGAAGCAGGTGGCATTGCTCAACCGCCTCACCAACGAGTTTGTGAAGCAGAAGGGCGACGTGTCGCCGCTCGTAGTGTGTCCCACCGACTACTCGCAGCTTTGGGCCAAACCCGGCCCCGACGGTCCGCTCGCCATATACGGAAACGAACTCGACCCGTCGATAAACGTGTTCTGGACAGGTGCCGTGGTGTGCAGCGACCTTACCAAGGAGACGCTCGACTTCGTTGACAAGCGCATAAAACGCCCCGCCTATTACTGGTGGAATTTCCCCGTTACCGACTATGCCCGCCACATAATAATGCAAGGCCCGGCATACGGACTTGAAACCGACCTTACCGAAGAACAGACCTGCGGCGTGCTGAGCAACCCTATGGAGCACGGCGAAGCCTCGAAGCTCGCACTCTACGGAGTGGCCGACTACAACTGGAACGTGTCGGCCTACAACCCGATAGACAACTGGGAACGCGGTCTTGTTGACCTCACCCCCGAAGCACACGACGCCTACCGCACCTTTGCCATTCACTCGTGCGACACCGAAACGGGCTACCGCCGCGCCGAATCGTGGGAAACCAAGACTTTCAGCGTGGACAATTTCACCCAGGCTCAATACGACAACATGCATAAGGAGTTTGAAAAAGTGGAGAAAGCCCCGTCGCAGATGGAGGCAAACTGCAAGAACACGCTTCTGCTAAACGAGCTCCGCCCCTGGCTCGTGGAGTTTGAAAAGCTCGGCAAGCGCGGCTTGAAGACACTCGACTTGATAAAACTCTACAAGAGCGGCGACAAGTCGGCATTCTGGAACGGATACATCAACAACGCCATGAGCGTGGCCGACCGCAAGGCCTACGAGGCACACAAGTCGGGCACCATGGTGCTGCAGCCGTTCTACGAAACCTCCATGGACGACATGGCATCGGGATTCTTCAAAACACTCACCGGCAACACGCCTGCATTCTACAAGGGCATTGGCACCTATCCCACGCTGCGCACCACACAAAACAAGCTAATGTTTGACAACGACTCCACCACCTTCTACCACTCAGGAGTGAGCCAAAGCACCGGCGACTGGGTGGGAGCCGACCTTGGCGAAACGCGCAAGGTGAGTGAAATCAGAATTCTCCAGGGCCGCAACTCGGTTGACGACGTTGACTATTACGACAACACCATACTCGAATGTTCAACCGACGGGAAAACATGGAAGGCACTGAGCGGCGAGCTCAAGAAGCAATATGTGATAAACTGGAAAGGCGAACCCGTGGATGCACGCTATGTCAGAATACGCAAGTTGGCATCGGAGAAGAAGAGCTGGATTGCCGTGAGGTCGTTTGAAGTTAACCCCACCACTCCCGAAAGCCTCGGCTTCAAGGTGGAAACAAACAATGTTGAAGGCGCAATGCTGGCATTCGACAACAACCCGTGCACATGCTACACCAGCGACGGACGCCTGGCATTCGGCGTGGCCAAGGGAACAAAGGCCTACACAATGCTGCTTGACACAAGCAAGGCAAGCAACGCAACATTCGTGCAATACGACAAGAAAGGCAAAGTGGTGAGCACAACACCCGTAGAAAACTCTTTCTTCACTGTGAAACTTGACCCCAAAACCACAAAAGTGGAGTTGAACGGAACGGCAGACATCTATGAAATAGTGTCTGAATAACACGCATATAACCCCAAAAAGAGCGGCGGCCCATAGCTAAAACGGGCCGCCGCTCTTTGCATATAGGGTGGTTATGTAAATCGCCCGAAGTTTTTAATGATTTGCGACGGTAATTCATAGAACCGCCCTACACACAACATACAAAAACAAAGCTGCGCTATGCCAATAGCCAAGATGCACAGCCCGGCAGTGGCGACATGACGCTAATTATACTTAAATATTTGCTGCAAGTGAAGCGCAGGGCGCATTGTTCACATTTTTTTTTGTAATTTTACAGGCTGAAAACGAGGCCAGAATCCGTCAGAACGCAAAAAAACGGCATTACAGACAAAATTGCCGCGAAAAGGCGATGCTGGCCGCAACATTCGAAAAAGAGAACAAAACAAACAACAAATGGACGAAAATCAGACAATAGACCAAGACAGAATTCTGAAAGTCAACATCGAGGAAGAAATGAAATCCTCATACATCGACTATAGCATGTCGGTGATTGTGGCCCGTGCCTTGCCCGACGTGCGAGACGGGTTCAAGCCTGTGCACCGCCGCATACTCTACGGAATGCTTGGCATAGGCAACAAGAGCACAAGCCCATACAAGAAATGCGCCCGCGTCGTGGGTGAGGTTTTGGGTAAATATCACCCGCACGGCGACAGCTCGGTTTACGGAGCTTTGGTGCGCATGGGACAGAACTGGAACATGCGCTACATGCTCGTTGACGGACAGGGCAACTTCGGTTCGGTAGACGGCGACTCTCCTGCCGCCATGCGATACACCGAGTGCCGCCTCTCGAAAATGGGCGAGCACATAATGGACGACCTCGACAAGGACACCGTTGACATGACCAACAACTTCGACGACACGCTTGTCGAGCCCACCGTCATGCCGACAAAAATACCCAACCTGCTGGTGAACGGAGCCAACGGTATAGCCGTGGGTATGGCAACAAACATCCCCACACACAACCTGGGCGAGGTGATTGACGGCTGCTGCGCCTACATCGACAACCCCGACATCGACACCGACGGGCTCATGCAATACATCAAGGCCCCCGATTTCCCCACAGGAGCCTACATATATGGTCTGCAAGGCGTGAAAACCGCCTACGAAACGGGCCGCGGACGCATAGTAATACGCGCAAAATCTGAAATAGAAAGTGGCGACACACACGACAAGATTGTCGTGACCGAGATACCTTACGGCGTGAACAAAGCCGACCTCGTGGCCAATATTGCCGAACTTGTGAAGGAAGGCAAGCTCGTTGGCATATCAAACGTAAACGACGAGTCGGGCCGACAGGGTATGCGCATCGTGGTAGACGTGAAACGCGACGCCAACGCCAACGTCATTCTGAACAAGCTTTACAAGATGACACAGATGCAAAGTTCGTTCTCGGTGAACTGCATAGCACTCGTAAAAGGCCGTCCGCGCCTGCTTTCGCTCAAAGACTGCGTGCACTATTTCGTTGAACACCGCCACGACGTGACCATACGCCGCACCAAATTCGAACAGAGAAAAGCACGCGAACGCGCACACATACTCAAAGGTTTGATCATAGCCTGCGACAACATCGACGAGGTGGTGCACATAATACGCGGCAGCAAGACCCCCTCACAGGCACAGCGCAATTTGGAACAACGGTTCGACCTCGACGAGATACAGTCGAAAGCAATCGTCGATATGCGCCTGTCGCAGCTTACCGGCTTGCGCGTTGACCAGTTGCATGCCGAATATGAGGAACTGGAAAAGCGCATAGCCTACTTGCAGTCGATACTCGACAACCCCGAACTGTGCAAGAA